>JANPFV010000121.1:0-7846 GCA_031423615.1 Candidatus Omnitrophota bacterium | reverse complement strand
GACAGACGTTGAAATAAAAATCATTAATGTAATAATAAAAGCAACCGACAGAATACTTCCCTTCCCCGAACGGATATTTTTCATAGATTATCCTCTCAAATTTTAAATTATTCTTACTGAGGGGGTAATTGGGGGTAGGATCCATCCTGGTCATCCGCGGTAAGACGACACTGTTCAAAACAGAAATGATAACTAGCTAGTCAGGCCAATATACAAATCGTCCCAACTTGGATTAAATTCTTCAATCAAGTTAATTTTCCCATCTCTATTCCATTTCCTAAGTTGATTTTCTCGAGTTATTGCCATAAGGAAATTGGGAGTTTCCTCAAAATAAACTAATCTTTGCAATGAATACCTCTTCGTAAAACCGCTTAAAAGATTATTTTTATGCTCATAAATTCTTATAACGAGATTAGATGTTATTCCAATATATAAAGGGTCGTGTTTTTTATTAGTAAGTATATAAACGTAGTAATTCTTCATAACTTGTTTTGTCATCCTTTCACGTTTATTGAGAGCAGGCGGCTTATGGTTTCTTGCTAAAGGATGACTAAAATAACACTATTCTAAACTCACAATGACAAATCTTATTACTCCATAACCTGACTTCCACAATAAACGGTTGCTCCGGAATCCACGATACTATGCGCTTGGTCACGGAAGACCTCGTCGGCCAAGGCTTTGATTATTTCCAATTCGGCCTTACTCAAAATACGTTGCGATGCGGCTTTGGCCTCAATAATCTGGATATAAATGCGCTCCATTTCCTGCCTATTTTTTATTGCAATGACGGTTGTAACATCCGAAAGAATAGAAAAACTGGTCCCCGCACAAGCTATTGTGCCAAACCATAGAAGACAAGCTAAAGTCAACATAAACGATCCGATTGCTATTTTCAGTTTTCATCAGTCCTCCTTTCCAAAAAGAAGCGGGCTTAATGACCATCCCCTATTTCCCCTTAGTTTAAGGCTCTCATTGCCGCTACCCCTAACGACGCCGAGATATGCCTTTGGCACTAAGCCCGCCCCAACCTAAAAATTGTTATTTTTTCTCTTCTCCTGACTTGATGCACTTGGCACAGGGCTTTAACCCTTTCATGATGGCCTGTTGTTCGTCGATGGTGCTCGTTTGCTTATTCGCTACAAGCGGGCATGTTGCAGCGTGATATTTTTTCCCGTGCTTTGTCACCACTACATCTCCCGCCATAGCTAGCGAGGAAACTAAAACCATTAAAGCGCACAAGCCTGCTACTAACAATTTCTTTGCCATTCCCTACTCCTTTTGTTTTTTATTGTTTTTGCTGAATTGCCCGCCGGTCAATCCATCCAGCAGGGCTGTTAACTCTTCTATACGTAAACTTTTATCCAAGGAAATATCCGAGTTGGGATCCACTGTGGAAGCTAATTCGATTTGTATTCTTCTACGCTCAAAATATAGTCGGGTGACCTGATCTAAAATATCGTGCCGTAATTCGCTCATCAATTTTGAACGGGAATCAATAGACGTATGATCACTGCTCCATACAAGATCACTTAAATCCCAGGACACTGACGCGCTCCAATCAATGTAGTCGCGTCCTTTAGAGAGGATGTCAGGATTTGGTCCCGAGTCCCAATGATATAATTCTCCATCGCCCCGATTTAAGATCATTGAAAATTTGGGGACCAAAGCCTTGGCCCGGGATTGTTTATGCCAATTCTTAATTTGATAAGGGTCGACATTCGCGTACTCAATCGCTAAGCGTTGGACTTCATCAATTGAGAGTTCATGGGAAAGGGGATTGTTTTCCAGATGTAATTTTACTGATGACCCGCTGGGAGAAATATTGGGAAGGAAATTAATTTGGCCAGGATTAGAAGACGGGCCTGCCCCGATAAATAGCCCATCGTTACTAGCAAGATACAAATGACCGGACTGATCATCTGCAACATCATTGGCAAAAAGGTTATTCACTCCGGTGGCAGAGGTTTCCCAACGCCCGTTTATATAATTGAAAAGGCCCTTTCCTGTCGCCGCGAACAGATGACCTTTATACGAAAGTAATTTTCTTACCCAGGCCAGAGGCAAGCTGCCCACCGGAAGAGTCTCCCAAGATTCACCATGATCTTGAGTAAATATCATTTGCTGGCTGGCCACAACAATCTTTTCTTGATCATCGGAAACGACTATTGCCTTAATTTGCTGTTTCAGAGACGCACCGTCATCTACAAGATCGTCATCGTTATCGATTGAACGATCTTCAATGGAGTAAACCCTCACGACTTCAGTTGTTGATTTTTTGATCCGTAAAATTGTTGAATCTGTCGCAGCGTATACATAAGCACCATCGGCAACTAAATGAGTTATAGCTTTTCGACCTATTTCCAGATTGTCCTCTCTCCACGTAAGATCACTATTTCTACGAATATATAATCCTTGAGCCGTCCCGGCATATATCGCATTATCATCAGCCAGAACACAAAAAACTTTACGAGATGAGGAATTCAAGGGCGCAAAAATATTTGTCCATGTCTTTCCCTTATCATTGCTCAGAAAGACACCGGAATCAGTTGCACTATATAGTGAAGAAGGTAGACTTTTATTTTGATAAATTTGATGGATGGCGGGATTATGGCTATAATTTTGAAGAACAGGCAAGAAAATACTGTGATAATTATCAGCACGGTAGATGGCCCTGTCTGTCCCGGCTAAAACGTAATTTTCGCCATCGTGGGCCGCAAAAACACAATTAACTTTATTTTCAATAATTCCGTTGGAACGCTTAAGCCATGCCTGAGAGACGGCCGCAAAAGCATAACCATTTAAATGGAGAATAATTATAAGCCACGCAAATGACATCTGATTTCTCATTATTTTTGATTTCCCGTTGCCACTTTGGGGTTCAAATCCTTTCATCAATGCAACAAATATATCAAATTATTGATTTTTTGTCAACATAATATTTGATATATTATCAAATATTAATGCGCATTAATTCTTTTATTATCAGATATTTACATAATATTCATTTTTTGACACTAGAAAATATTGAAATATTATTTTAATTAATTCACAACTATTGACTTTTCCTCAACACATGGTAGACTTAAAAATATCACCCCAACGGTAAAAGGATACTACCCCTATGCTCATCGGAAAAAGACTTAAGGAAATTCGCGAAAAAAACAAAATGTCTCTCCAAGAACTTTCCCAGAAAAGCGGCGTACAAATAGCGACCTTGAGCCGAATAGAAAATTTAAAAATGACAGGGACGGTCAATTCTCACTTAAATATTGCCAAGGCCCTCGGCATCGAATTGGTCGATCTATATACACAAGACCAAAATTATGAAAAGGCCAATTCTGAAATTATCCAAATTCACAAACCGGCGACAACCGTTGAGTCATTCACCTACAATGACCGCGCTTCTTACGAAATTTTGACTAATCAACTTTTCAAGAAGAAAATGCTTCCTATTGTTCTGCGTATTGATGCGGAAGGGAAAACGAACCCAGAGCAATACCCTTCTGGAACGGAGCGATTTGTTTTCGTTTTATCAGGGGAGCTCAACACTTACATAGGGAAGGATGCCTACACTCTTAAAGCCCGTAGCTCCCTCTACTTTGATGCCAGCGCTCTGCATCATTTTGAGAATCCCGGAAAGAAAACAGCAAAAATCCTTTCTGTTTTAACCCCGGGATAGCTTTAAGTCGACAGGAGGATGCATGTCTAAATTGCTAATATGTGATAGCGAAGAAGGAATTCGAGAGTCCCTGAAACTGATTTTGAGTGATTTTTTCGAATTGGTAATCATCAGTGACAGCACGCAATGCACGGAGATTATCAAAAATACACCGGACATTCAGATTGTGCTTTTGGATATTAAAATACCCAAATCTAGCGGACTGCAAATTTTAAGTGATCTTAAAACAAAATTTCCAAATGTGAACGTGATAATTATATCTGATCCTAAAAATGCCGCCACCGCCGCCGAAGCTGTCCGCTTGGGCGCCTCGGGTTATATTATAAAGCCTTTTCGTTCCGATGAAATTCTCAGCACAGTGCGAAAAAATTTAAGTGAAAAGGATACCGAACTTGGGTAGGGATCTCAATTTGAGAACCTCCGCTTATTCCGGCATCATAATCCTAAACTTTTCCCGCTTGATATAATTCAATGAGGGCTTGGGCAGGTTGAAAATGGAATTGACGCAAAATATTTCTTTTAATTTCTGCCACGGCCTCTTCCTTGCTGCGGCCTTTACGATAAGGACGATCGGTGATCATAGCATCATATGTATCAGCAACAGCAATAATGGCAGCCACCATGGGAATTTCGTCGCCTCTTAGCCCATCGGGATAACCGGCTCCGTCATAACGTTCGTGATGATACTTAACACCATCCAGGGCGTCTTTGAGTTCAAGCAATGGTCTTAAAATTTCAACCCCGTCCGTAGTGTGACGCTTCATAATTTCAAATTCTTCGTCGGTTAATTTCCCGGGCTTATTTAAAATAACCTCGGGAACACCGATCTTGCCAATATCGTGAAGAAGACTCGAAATATGCACATTTTCTAAGAACTTCTGATCAAAATTAGCACTTCCATTAAGAACCATTTGCTGAGCAATTAAAACCGCATAATTTGTTACCCGTTCGGTATGACCGTGCGTGTATTTGTCTTTAATTTCTATGGCAGAAGCCAAGACCAAGGTGGTGCGAAAAAAGAGATCTCGGGTCTTTTCGGCTTCTCTCTTAGCTTCGCGAAAAAGTTGAGCGTTGCGAATGGCCATCGCAGCGTCAGAGGCCAGCGCCGCAAAGAAATCCAGTTCTTGTTGATCAAATTTATCCCCGTCATTGCGCTCGCCTAAAAGCAAAACAGCCTGTAATTTATCGCTGTAATAAGCGGGCACACAGGCAACGGCGCCGATCATATGCATCTGATCCGCAACTTTATAAAGCATTTCCTTTTTACCGCTGCCCTCGCGCATGACACTTTCCTGCCAAATGAGCTTGTTAATGTCCTGCGTTACAATGGCATTACGATTAAGGACCAGCGAACGGTATTCCTTTTTATTAAAAAGCGCGATAATGGGATGATTTTTATCGAACCGGGCAAAACCGGCAGGAATCTTAAAACCGGTTTCCCCTTTAGAAATGTTTAAAACAAACATGTCCTGGTCAGCATCATAAACAATCATCCCGGCGTGCTTGATCTGCACTTTTCCGACGATCATGCGAACTATAAGCTTAATAAGCAATTCAGGATCATGAATCATGATCATGCCGCGGCTTGCGGCCTCCAGCTCCTTTTTATAATCGATTTTTGTATTCATAGGCTAAGGATCGTCCTTTATATAACGGCCAAATCTACCCTCTTAATTCTTTAAGGACAATTTTTTCCAGTTCGTCAAGAACCAGCGGTTTATGAATGAACCCGGCGACGCCAAGACGCTCCGCCTCCTGGATTGTCGTCTCTTCTTTAACCCCGGTGACCATAACAACCTTTGTTTTATTGCCGGATTCCCGAAGCTTTTTTAAAACATCGACCCCGTTCATTTCCTCCATCCGGACGTCCAGCAAAACAAGATCGGGTTTTTCCTGCTCAATAATCTCGATAGCCTCGACGCCACCGCTTGCGGTATAAACCTCAATATGGCGTTTACGAAAATAACTTTTCGCAAATTCTCGGATATCAATTTCATCATCAACAATAAGAAGTTTTGGCATATCCAATTCCCTTTCTAAAGATTCAAGTTTTGCAATCATACTCCTCCATTCTAAGATGCGGGTAGCGTTAAATGCACCGTTGTTCCCTGCTTATATCTTGATTCGTAAACCACTTTGCCCTTATGGTTTTCTTCGATTAAGCGCTGAATGACATAAAGCCCTAAGCCCGTTCCCTTCTTACTTGAAAGTTTTGTTGTAAAAAAGGGAGTGAAAATTTTTTCCTTATCTTGCTCCTGTATACCGATACCATTATCTTGAACCCGCACCTCCAAATGCCCGTGATCATCACCTTTGGCCATAATCTTTATCGTCGGAATATATCCGTCCTCCTTAAGCTCTCCCTTTCTTTGCATCATAGCATCATAAGCATTGTCGATAAGATTAAAAAAAACTTCTTGCAGCTGGGTAAAATTCCCACGAATTGTAGATAAGCTGGCCGGGTATTCATGATTGATCGAGATCTCTCCGGGCTTAATCTTAAATTGACTCATTTCAAGCGCGGCCTCAATAAGTTTGTCAAGGGAAACATCCTGTATACCCGCATCATCCTTGCGGGTATATTTCAATAGGCCTTGGACAATCTCGCCGCCCTGCTGAACATTGGATTCAATGCGATTAAGGGCATGTTCAAGATCAAGAATCATCTCCTTAACTTCAAGCGACATGGGTAAATGATGACCTAATTTTAATGTATCCAAGGCATCTCCAGCGATAAAGCCCATGGCATGCAGACGATTGTTAATCTGATGAGAGAGGCCGTCGGCAAGAGTTCCGATAGTCGCCATTTTTTCGGCTTTCAAAAGTTGCGCATGGGTATTTTTCATTTCATCATAAAACTGCGCATTCTCAATAGCCAAGGCCGCTTGGTTGGCTAAAATCAAAAAAACAGATAAATCATCTGAGCTATAAGGTTTCCCGGAAACTTTATTGCCTAAAACTAAAATTGCGACGAGCTTTTCATCAATAAAACTGGGGACAACTAAAGCGGCATCCATGGCTTTTAATTCGGATTCAAGACGGGCTAATTTCAAATCACCATAATCTTTTGTACGCTGTTTAATTTCATCATAAACTATGGGATTTTGGGTTTCTTGTAGCACTTGAACTAAAGCCGTCTGATAATCAATATCACTGCGGAATTTCACCCTTATTTGGCGATTTCGATATGCCCCCAGTTTAAACTTTTTAATATGTGTATCATTAAAAAAAACCATACTATACTCCACTCGGACCGTACGGGTCATAATATGCACAATCAATGTCACTAAGCGTTTTAAATCTTTTATTTTTCCCATCCCGGCTGAAGCTTGCCTCAAAGTGGCTTGATATCGTCTTTGCTCCTGCAAGAGACGGTCTTCAGCACGGGTTTGAATATACAAATAAATAAAAGGACCTACCGTCGAGAAAATGGCCATCAGAGAAATAGGCACCAGCCAGACACCACTACCCAATAATTTAAAACCCAGCCAAAACGGAATCCCTAGAACTAAAGCATAAACAAATATAAAAATTGTAGCGCGGGTAATGACAATTTTTATATCTAAAAGGTTATATTTTATTATCGTATACGAAATCAACAATATCCAAAAAAGAGACAAGATAGGACCAATCCAAATGAAGCGGTAAATCGAAAGCATGGGAAGAAGAACATTGGTACATCCAGCAAAGATATAAATGTATAAGTCGCCGATAATCAAATAACGCAAATGTTCCCGTGTTACCCCTTTGGAAAACTTGAACATTTTTATATAACGGATAAATCCATAAATTAATAATCCATTAAATTCAAAATCCCAAACAAACCTCAAGTCGCCATAAATAAAAGATTTGACGTCGTTTATTAAAACCACATCTTTGAGAAGCAAGTCAGTGAAAAAATACAAAAAGAAAAACAAGATATTCGGAAGAAATAATAAAAAATGTCTTAATTTTATTCCTGCCATGTCCGTATTAGGAAATATAAAAGAAAACAAAACAAAAGAAGACGGGATAAAAGTTGCGGAGAAATATAAGAATTTGGCCCAGAATAGCGCAGATTTCAGGTCGGAAACCAGAAAAAACATCGCGAGGCCAAAAGACCAAGCCGCAAAACTAAAAACAAACAAATTAAAAATTTTGCTGACAATTTTATTCTTCGACTTT
>JANPFV010000120.1:0-10609 GCA_031423615.1 Candidatus Omnitrophota bacterium | reverse complement strand
GACTAGCGCCCAATGTCGTACGCTGGATCGAACAACTTAATATACCCGTCCCATCGGAAACCGAGTTAGAAAATTTTATCGAGAAACAAAAGAAAATCACTTTGGATGAGGGGCTTTTTGCCTGGCTGATTGATTTTACCGATTTACAAAAAAAGGCCGATGACAGCAGTCCCAGCATGATGGCGGCCATCATTGACACCTCCAAAGAGAGAATCTTTATTAAAATGACCGGTTCCAAGCAAAAAATTTACGACCAAAGTCAAAACTTTAAGGCCTTGGTCCAATCCTTAAAATTTAAAAAATAATGTCTCGACGTCGTAAAATCACTGCCCATTCTTTTTTGATGTTCCTTTCGTCACTGCAAATCAGCGTCGTGGGTTTGCTTTTACTTTTTATTCTCACCTTCTGGGGGACCGTCGCCCAGGTCCAGCATGGACTTTATGCGGCCCAGGAACGGTACTTCAGTTCCTTTTACTTTTTGGCTATGGGGTTTTTTCCTTTCCCCGGTGCCCAACTGGTGCTCTGGATCCTGTTCATCAATTTGTGCTGTGCGCTTTTTAATCGTGTCAAATACACATGGGAAAATACGGGACTCATCATTGTCCATTACGGTCTGGTTTTATTTTTCGTGAGCGCCTTTGTAATTTTTCATTGCGCCCAGGAATCGCATCTTACCTTAAGAGAAGGCCAAACCGCGAATGTCAGCCAATCTTACGCGCAATGGGAAGTGGCTCTCTGGCCTAAAACCATGGATCATGCCAAAAACGTTTTGGCGCGGAGCCTCAAAAACAATAAGGCCCCGGAGTCCTTGTCTTATCACTCCCAGGACCCATCCCTCGATTTGAATTTCACCGTTAAGGCTTATTACCCGAATGCCCGCGCTTTTTCTGCACCTTTTGCCGGGATCAAGGAAAAGTATCTCAATGCGTCCAACTTGAATGTTCTTAAACCTGTACCCGTCGAGAAAGAACCGGAAAAGAATGTAGCCGGGATCATTTTACAACTTGAGAAAAACAATAAACCATTGGTGCTTTTATATGGCGCAGAAGAGGAGCCAACGCTCTTGACCGTGGACGGGAAAGAATATTATCTCAGCCTGCGTCACACTCATTTTCCTCTTCCTGTCACGGTCACCCTGATTGATTTTATAATGGATAAACATCCCGGCACCGAAATCGCCCGCAGTTATAAAAGCCGGGTCGAAATTATGCACGACGGGGTGAGCCGCGAAATTCTCATTTCCATGAATGAACCTTTGCGATTTAAAAACTATACATTTTATCAGGCCTCTTATCAGATTGATGCGCTGGGCCGGGAAGCCTCGACTCTGGCGGTGGTAAAAAACAGCGGAAGGATATTGCCTTACATTGCGACCTTTGTCACCTTCTTTGGTTTGGCTTTGCATTTTCTTTTTTCGGCCTTTAGATTTCAGAGGACACGAAAATGAAATTCTCTAACAAAATATTTTTAATCAGTTTTCTTATTTTGATTAACCCGGTTTTGACTTCTCGCGCGGACGAAAAAAGTCCCGTGCCGCAACATGTCCATGATGTCCAGGCTTTAGGCCGGGTGGCCATCCAGGAAGAAGGACGCATCAAACCGCTTGATACATACGCCCGCGGAATTTTATTGCAGTTTTCCGGTAAACGCAGCTTTGAAGGAAAACCCGCCATCCATTGGCTCGCCAAATTATTATTCGCTCCCTGGGATACCAATGATGATAAAGTTTTTTTAATCAACAGTCCGGAAATCCTCATGGCTATCGGCCTTCCGGTCGATCACAACCGGCGTTACAATTTTTCCCAGCTCGAATCCGGCCTGGCCAAGTTTCGGGAACTCGCTATGGCCGCGAATGCCATTGACCCAAAGGAGAGAAGTGTCGTTGAGCAGGAAATCTTGCGGGTTTATAACAATCTCAATCTGTACTTAAAAATCCGTAACGCCTTTTCTTTCACCGTCGCGCACGATGACTTTACTATCAAAGACGCCGCCGCCAAAACCTTGCTGGATTTTCCCGCACTCAGAAACGATTACAGTTTTTTAGACATTGCCCTCAAAGCCGACCAGCTCAATGAGGAAACCTATGATCTGGAAAAGAAAAAATCCGATCAGTGGAGCGCCGAGGAAAAAGAATTTATGCGCCTTTTGCGCAATCTTTATCAGTGGTCGCTCAATGCCTCGGGTGAAGGGATGGCCATTGTTCCTTCGCTGAACCCTGAAGAGGAAACGTGGGAAAGCGCCTGGGACATGGCCAAGCACAATTTCTCCGATCCCCGTGTTCGGGAGGAATTGAAAAATATTCAAAACCTGGCGCAGGCTTATAACGACGGTAAACAATTAGAATTCAATATGGCGGCTAAGGTTTTCAACTTGAGTGTTGTCGGTAGAATGTCGGCGGCAGAAAAGGAGACCAGCAAAAAAATTCCGCTGGAAGTTTTTTATAACCAGAGCCAATTGTTCCTTATGGCCTGGATTTTTTATTTACTGACTTTTTTTACTTTTCTTTTTTCACTGATCTGGCCGAAAAAATTATTACACAAAGTGGGTTTTACACTCTTGCTCTTGGCTTTCCTGCCGCATTTGAGCGCCCTTCTTTTGCGTATGCTCATCATGTCACGTCCTCCGGTTACCAACCTTTATGAAACATTCATTTTTGTCGGGGTCATCACTGTTTTTTTAAGTTTATTGACTGAATTGTTTAATAAAAAATGGCTGGGTCTCGTTGTCGGAAGTATTAGCGGTTTTGTTTTTTTGGCGATCGCCGATAAATTCAGCGCCGAAGGGGACACCTTACGCATGCTCGTTGCCGTCCTCAATTCAAATTTTTGGCTCTCGACCCATGTGCTCTCAATTACGATCGGCTATTCGGGGTGTTGTGTCGCCGGGCTCATGGGACATGTTTATATTTTACAGGCCCTCATCCGGCCGCGAGATAAGGAAGGACTTAACTCGACCTACCGTTACATTTTGGGTATTCTGGGATTCGGGTTGACCATGGCTTTTCTGGGAACCATGCTGGGAGGAATTTGGGCTGACCAAAGCTGGGGCCGGTTTTGGGGTTGGGACCCGAAAGAAAATGGCGCGCTTTTGATTGTCCTCTGGACGTCCATTGTTTTTCACGCCAAAGCCGGACGGCTGATTCGTCCCTTGGGTGTGGCGGTGGGAGCCGCGATCGGATTGATCGTGGTCATGTGGGCCTGGTTTGGCGTCAACCTTTTGAGCATCGGCTTGCATTCCTATGGTTTTACGTCGGGAATAGCTACCAATCTCATTATTTATTTTGTTTTGGAGATTTTGTTTTTAAGTGTCAGCGTGATCATCTTAAGAAAAAAAGGAATATATGTTTAATATCGGAGTAGGGGAACTGGTCCTGATCTTTCTGGTCACTTTTTTATTGTTCGGCCCGGAAGCCCTGCCACAAATCGCCCGCAAGATCGGCACCGTTTTGGCGGAATTAAAAAAGTACATCGAAGATATTAAAAAGGACACGGACCTTAAAAGTTAATATTTGTATTTTAATCCGGCAATAAACTGGGTATCGGTTTTCTTTGTCGCGGCGGCAGGTCGCGAATTATAATCCACCACATATTTCAATTCCAGATCCAAATTACTGCGCAGAGAATTGATAAAAGCCGATTCCGAATGAACGAGCAGTCCTGACCGGGCTTCCAAACCCGGGTAAATGGTAAAGTCTTCGGAAACATAGGCCTTTTCAAAAATCCTTTTTTTGGCAAAAGTATGCGCAATGGCCGTCAAGGATTTATCATCCGCGGCGGTGTTCACGCGATGATACGTGATCCGGTAACCAAAACCACCATCGGCGTCCCATACCCAATTGTCGGATTTCGCGATGTGATAACCCAGTCCCACACTTGGCGTTACCCGATAATCGATGTCCGCAAAATAATCATGGTCAACCGTCAACTGGGCGAAGGTGAACATTCTTTTCTCATGACCGAAATCAATGGAATACTTCGCCGACGTGTCCCATTTCTGTCCGTCCATCTTTTTTTCTGATTCCGAGTAAAATAAACTTTCTTTTAAACGAAATTGGGATCGCTCAAACTTTCTTAAAGCGGTCGCTGACATACTGGCCGACGTTTTATCGGTGTTGCCGTTACTTTTATTTAATCCGGCAAAAATATCTCCGCTCCATCCTGACCAGAAATGTTTTTCTTTCATGGGGTCCGCAGGATCGGAAATGGCATCCTCGGCCTGAACCGCACCGGCGAGAAGAAAACTCAAGAAAAATATAACGAGACCAACTGTCCCTGATAAAGCTGTCTTATTCATGGGTCACCTTATTACTTTATTTCCGTATTTTCAGAATGATGGCGTCGCTTGAGAAAATTCATGGCTTTAACGACAATAAACATTGAAATGGCGACAATTAAAAAATTCAAAACTTTATTGATAAACATTCCGTATTTGATGGCCACCGCCGGAGTTGCCCCCACAACAGCGTGTTTTAAAACAATCTCTAAATTATTAAAATCGACTCCGCCGATAACATATCCCAGCGGCGGCATAAAAATATCATTGACCATTGAGTTGACCACATTGCCAAAAGCGGCGCCAATAATAATACCCACGGCCATGTCCACCGCATTGCCTTTTACCGCAAACTCCTGAAATTCCTTAATGATTGACATTCTCAGAGCTCCTCACGGATTCTTGGATTAATAAGGAATGAAGAGGACAAAACTTTTTCTCTTTTTTTAGCGTGCGAGCATAAAAATAGCTTTTCCCATCCATTGGGTGGCCATTCTAGCAAATTTTTTTATTGCCAGATAAGAAATATATGCTAAATTAAGTTGTTTCCCTAAACATACCCCTTGTTTAATGAATAAAGCAATTCACCGCTAACATAAAAAAGTGAGGGGTATCGTGTCTAATCGCCGCAATCGTCTTCTGTCTGTCATTTTGTCTGTCATTCTCAGTTTGGTCGTTATCTCCAATGCTTTTGCCACCCAGTTCAATGTCTTTAATAAGATTTATACGCGCTCAAGCGGCAGCCCAATCGCGATCAAAGACACTTTCAGTGTTTTGAATACCGAGGAAAAATGGGTCATCAGGGTAACCGGACTAACTTCGCCGGTCATCGAAGATAGAAATTTTGTTATTTATCTTAACGGTCAGCAAGTTTTAAAACCCCACCGCGGCGTCACCACCTCCTATATAGAAGAAAGCATCACCCTCAAACCTTCCAACACCCTTTCCGTTGAGGTCCGCGGAAAGCTCGGCAGCAAAATCCAGGTGCATATTAACGGCAATGACGCCAGTGAGCCCAAGATCACCTGGGTCAGTCCGCTTGCTAAGCAAATTTTGAAGGATGCGAATATTGCCGTACGCCTGCAATTAAAGGAAGATATTTCCGGGCTTGATCCTAAAAGTTTGCAAATTTCTCTGGATAATATTTCCATCCTCTCTCGGTTCCCGGCTATTCCAAAACCCACACTTGCCGTTACCCTTGACGCTCTGGTGCCCATGACCGAGGGGAATCATACCCTTGAGGCCAAGATTAAAAATCTGGCGGGCCACACGGGCGTTAAAAGTGTTTTATTCACGGTTGACCGCACCCCGCCCACGATCATTACCCTTTTGCCAGCCCAAGGCACAACGATTGATAACGTTAAACCCAAAATCAGCGCCAGTTATTCTGACACCGTAAGCGGTGTTGATACAAAGTCTGTCAAGTTGACCTTTGACGGCAATGTTGTGATCCCCGCAACCCTGACGTCAACGTCCCTCACATTTACTCCGACCAATTTGAGCATCGGATCCCATACTCTCAACCTCATCATTAAAGATAAAGCCGGGCTTTCTGCGTCTGCGATAAGGACATTTACCGCCGTGTCTGATCCCAATTTACGGGACCAGGACGGCGACGGATATACTCCGGCCGGAGGAGATTGCAACGACCAGAATTTTAATATTCATCCCGGTGCCGGTGATGTCCCTGGAGACGGCATTGATGGAAACTGCGACGGGGTTGATTCGGCCCGCGTTCCCCGCGTCGTCGGATTAACTCAAGCAGCGGCGGAGTCTGCGATTACCGGCGCGAAACTTAAAGTCGGCGTCGTGACTTCCGATAATAGCGAAACTGTTCCGGCCGGGAAAATCATCAGCCAGATGCCGGCCGCCGAAGAAATTGTCCCGCAAGACTCAACGGTAGGGTTTATGATTTCTCTGGGGCCGGTACAAAATATTCCGCCGGATCCTTCAACCGTTGCCCCGCCGATAGCTCCCTCCGGGCTCACGAACTTTTTTGACGCGACAAAATTTCTCTATACGTCGGTTCCTTCTATCCAGACCGGAGTCCAGCCGGATGCTATAGAACCGCACCGCACCGTTGTCCTGCGCGGAAAAGTCCTCGCCAAGAATGGAAGTCCTCTGCCTGGAGTTGAGATCAGTGTACTCAGTCATCCTGAATTAGGCCAAACGTTGAGCCGTGCCGACGGAATGTTTGATCTGGTCGTCAATGGCGGCGGGGACCTGGTTGTTAATTATAAAAAGGATGGTTTCCTTTCCTCCAGCCGGCAAATGAAAACGCCGTGGCAGGATTATGTCACTTTGCCGGATGTGGTTTTGCTGCAGCCGGACCCGCAAGTTGCGGAGATTAATCTGGCGTCGCCCGCAAGTTTTCAAGTGGCCAAAGGTTCGGTTATGAACGATCAAGATGGCCAGCGGCAAGGAACGCTTTTGATACCGCAGGGAACACAAGCGACGATGTTCATCCCCGGACAAGGCAGCCAACCGCTTAATAATTTAAATGTTCGCATTACCGAATATACCGTCGGGCCGCAAGGACCGGCAGCCATGCCCGCCGCATTGCCCCCGACCAGCGCTTACACATATGCCTTTGACATTAACGCTGATGAAGCGGTGGCCGCCGGAGCCAGCGAAATCACATTCAGCAAACCGTTAGTTTATTATGTCGATAATTTTCTGGATTTTCCGGCAGGAACAGGCGCGCCGTTAGGATTTTACGACGAGAAAAAAGGGCAATGGATCCCGCTTGATAACGGTATCGTCATGAAAATCTTGAGTGTCGATGGAGGTGTCGCGCAGATCGATCTTAAAGGAAAAGATCAACCGGCGACAGACAGCGCTTTGTCAGCGTTTGGTATTACATTTGCCGAGCGGCAACAGTTGGCTTCACTCTATAGCCCCGGTAAATCATTGATGCGTGTCTTGCTGCCGCATTTTTCAACGTATGACATCAATCAGGGCGATGCGCTTCCCGAGACTGCGATAGCGGCAGTCGTTGCCTTAGTTAAAAATTTTTTACAAAAACCGGATTGTAAATACGGCTCAGTCATCGAATGTCAAAATCAAAATTTGGGCGAATCTGTCGATATTTCTGGCACACCCTATACGCTTAATTACAGCAGCAGTCGTGTTCCTGGACACAAAGATTCTTACACAGTAGACATTAATATTTCTAATAGTGTCTTGCCTGATACTGTCAAACAGATGGTTGTGGACATATACATTGCCGGGCAGCACCAGCATAAAGAATTCGCCCCGCAAAGTAATTTGATTGTTCCTTTCACATGGGATGGAAAAGATG
Source organism: Candidatus Omnitrophota bacterium (assembly GCA_031423615.1). Taxonomy (GTDB): domain Bacteria; phylum Omnitrophota; class Gorgyraeia; order Zapsychrales; family JANLHA01; genus JADLGJ01. The sequence goes on along the minus strand of JANPFV010000120.1, from coordinate 3,036 downwards.
CTTATGGCCGCTTGATACCTGGTGTCCAACCGCTACGAATTCGTGTGGGCTATGTTTATGAGGCTATATATGCATCAACATCGCGGTTTGGGTATAACGGTAATGGGATGATCACGCGCCGCGAGGTCCCGATGGCGTCCCGTCAGGAATTGACTTTATGGAACGAGGTGACGGCCGGTTTAGGGGTCTATGATTCTCGTAAACAGGGATTTGGCGGGTGGACCATCAGTACTCACCATGCCTATGATCCTATTGCCCATGTGCTTTATCAGGGCGATGGTTCGCGAAAGGAACAATTCCAAAGCCAGACTAATAAAAATAGTGTCGTTTCCACTGTACCCGGAGTTTCTTATGGGAATGGGGTGGATATTGGTCCTGATGGAAGTATTTTTGTGATGGATCTCAATGGCGAGAACGGTCCGGTCCTTCAACGAATTTATCCTAACGGAACTTCAAAAGTCGTTGCCGGTGGAGGAAACCCGGCCGACGGAATAGGGGATGGGGGGCCGGCAACATCCGCAAAAATTGCGAACCCGATCAGCAACAGTCTTGTTGTTGCTTCTGATGGGACAATATATTTGGGTGAACTCATTACCGGCAATAATGGCGCCCGCATACGCCGCATTACCCCCGACGGCATTATTTCAACGTATGCCGGAGGAGGAGAGCGTGTTACTGGATCGGGTAATGGAGGGCCCGCCAAACAAGCTTTTCTCAATTTTCCTACATCATTGGCGGTGGGACCGGACGGGTCGCTCTATATCTCTGATCCTTTTGATGGGCGTCTTCCTTACCCAGGAGGCCCTTCGGCAGTACGAAGAATTGACCCTTCCCATGAAGGGATTATTTCAACTGTTATTCAAGATATAGGAGCAACAGGAATCGATGTGGCTTCCGACGGGAGTGTGTACGTCGGTGACTATTGGGGACATAGAATCCTTCGTGTTTTACCGTCAGGGGTTGTAAAGACAATCGCTGCCTGGGAATGCCCGCCGCTGGAAGACTGTTTTAAATTCGCCAATAGCGAATTAGCATGGACCTTTGCCGTTGCTTCCGACAACTCGCTTTATTTTGAAGGGAGTGGAGCAGGAAACTTTTCAAATTTTATTTTCAACTTTAATCAGGGCGTATTAACCAAAGTTGCCGGATCAGATCAAGAGAATTATCAAACAAACGGGTTGGCCAGTCAGGTCAGAATTGGCCATAATTCTGCGTTGGCTCTTAGTCCCGACGGCAGTATTTATTCCGCCCCATTCGCCGGTCCGGTACAAAAGATCAGTTCTGCTTTCCCCGGTTTTCAAGTGGGGGAGACAACTATTGCTTCTGAGGACGGATCAGAACTTTATGTTTTTGATAGTTCTGGCCGCCATCTTCGGACCGTTAGCACTCTGACCGGCATACCTCTCTACCAATTCGGCTATACATCCTATGGATTAAAGACGATCACCGACCGCAACGGCAATGTGACTACCATCGAAAGGGACGGAAACGGAAAACCCACGGCCATCATTGCGCCGTTTGGCCAGCGCACCTCTTTGCACGTCGACACCAACGGTTATCTAGATAAAGTCATCCAGCCGAATGGCGACACATATCAATTTTCAACAACGGGTTCAGGATTACTGACCCAGTTTGTTGATCCGCGCAATAACACAGTAAAGCTTACCTATGATAAATTGGGACGGCTGCAAAAAGATGAAAATCCCATGGGTGGTTTTTGGGCCTTAAGCCGCCAAGATATTCCTGGGGGCTTTGAAGTGACTCTTAAAGATGCTCTCAATCGCACAACGCTTTATCAAACCAAGTTCTCGGACAGCGGTGACGAGCAGCGGTTAATCACTCATCCAGATGGGACGCAGAGTTCCCTGGTGGACCGTTCGGATTACAGTTTTTCTGCGACTTTTGCCGACGGCAGCAAAGTAGATTTAGCCCGTTCTGCGGATAGCCGTTTTGGTATACAAGCCCCGCTGATCAAGAGTTATACCACCCGCACTCCCAGCGGATTGACCGCAACATTGTCCACATCCCGGACGACAGCTTTATCGAATCCAAAAGACTTATTGTCGGTGGTCAGTCAAACGGAATCCTTGAATATTAACGGGAAAGTTTACACATCCTATAAGGATATTGCGGCAAGAACCCAAACGATAAGTTCTCCGCAAGGAAGAACAATCACCGCCAATTTTGACAGCTTAGAACATGTGACTAAAGCAAAGGCCGGCAGTTTTGAACCCGTCAATTACGTTTACGATCCCAAGGGCCGATTAACCCAGGCGTCGCAGGGAACAGGCGTGGAACAGCGGACGCTGGATTTGACCTATACTTCCGACGGATACCTTAATGACGCCACGAATTCTTTAAATGAAAAGGTGAGTTACTCATACGATCTTAAGGGGCGAGTTACCAAACAAACACTACCCGATGGGCGGTTTATCGAATACACCTATGACGGCAATGACAATGTTTTATCGATCACTCCTCCGGGACGGCCCAAGCATCAGTTTATTTATACGACCATTGATCAGGTCGAGAATTATACTCCTCCGTTGGTTTCCGGCGGCGGACAGACGACCTATCTGTATAATTTAGCTAAAGAATTAAAAAGCATTACCCGTCCCGACGGTCAGGTGATCAGCTACGATTATGATACCGCCGGACGGTTATCAGCTATGACGACCCCGGGCGGAGCAACAACGTATGCTTACCAGCCCGTGACCGGGAATCTGGCCTCAATCACGGCGCCCGACGGCGGAACGCTGAGTTATACCTACGACGGGTCATTATTGTTAAGTGAAACGTGGGGCGGCGTAATACAAGGAAAAGTCAGTCAAAGTTACAACAATGATTTCCGGATTGTTTCGCAAAGTATCAGCGGCGGGTCGGTCATTAATTTTAGTTATGACAATGACGGACTGCTGACCAGCGCCGGATCATTGAATATCACCCGTGATGGTTCTTCCGGGTTTATCAAAGGGACAACTTTAGGAAGTGCAACCACAGCTTTTGAGTATAATAATTTCGGAGAACTGGCCAGCG
>JANPFV010000119.1:0-8278 GCA_031423615.1 Candidatus Omnitrophota bacterium | reverse complement strand
CAGATGCTTTTACGTGAGATTGTAGCCAAGGAATTGAAGCTGATTTCCGTCGAGGTCCACGATAAATATCAGGCGTATGAACAGGCCGAAGGCATTATGAAAGAAGCCATAGATTGGGCCGCCGAAGCGAAGAAGGAAGGTTTTAAAGAAGAATTAGAAGCCATCAAAAGAGAATGGCTCCATGAAATCAAAACAAAAGAAACGACTCCCGCGGCCCAGGGAACTTCGGCACAAAGTCCGGCTTTAGCATGGGCCGTGGGATTGGTCATTTTTATTGTTGTCGTGCTGATGCTCCGTCCTTCTTTTCATGTGGCTTCAACACCGGTTCCACCGGTTATACTTAAGACAACCGTTGCGGCTCCCCAAGGTGATCCTTTGCCTTCCCCGCAAGCTCGGATGGCCGCAGAGAACCCTGTGGTTTCGACAACATCGGCTTTGCCAAAAGTTGCGCCGATCGCCGCTGTGGCCGCGGTTGTTCCCGCTGTTCTGCCGTCACAGGCGCAAGCCCAAAATATGAATGAATATCCCCTGCCTGTTCCCGTTGAGATGCGCGTCTCTCCGAGTGATCAGGTTTTGCTCGCCGAAGCCGCAAAGGTCAAGGCCGAGATCGAAAATCATAAAGGCAAAATCAAGGCCATGGAAACGGAACTTGATATACGCAAACGGGAGAACGAAGTCCGCCAGATATCTATCGACCGCTTAGACAACAAGATCGGAACCCAACCGGACAGTTCGGAATATAATTTTTGGGTTAATGAACATAATGATCTTGTTCGTGAACAAAACCAGGCCATCGAGATGGCTAAGGAATTGTACAAACAATATCAGAATGAATTTCAACATCAGCAGGACCTGGTCACATCTTACAATGAGAAATTTGCGCGGTAAAGAACCCGGGAGGAACGAAGTCATGTCAAAATTGAGTCTTGCATTTTTATTCTGTTTGATGGCTGTGCCAGTTTTTGGGGAGACCATCAAACTCAAATCCGGTAAAATCGTGGAAGGCAAGATCGTCGAGCGCAATGAGCAGTTTATCAAGGTCGATAGCGGGATCGGTGTCAATCTGACGTACTATTGGGACCAGATTAATCAGGATGCAGGCAAAAAACCGCTTTCCCAAAATGCTGTCCCGAGTCTTTCGTCTCTGCCAGAGGATCCCAAAGTTATTTTTGAGAAAACGCTGGCGGCCTACAAAGCCATGGAGACTTATCAATCCTCGGGAACAATCACCGCTCATATACAGCTCAAGGGGGGCAATGAGTCCGTAATTAAAAAAGAATTTACAATCGTTTTGAAAAAGCCAAATTTATACCGTATAACCTGGAAGCAAAATACTGCCAGTTTTATGAATAGCACTGGTGCGGTGTGGTCGGATGGATCCCATCCTTTTTTGTATATGGGTCCGCCCGTCAACAGTTATTCTAAAGCCACGAATGACGAAATGGCGATAGCAGCGGCAACGGGAATCTCCGGCGGCTCGGCCCATACTATTCCTTCCTTGTTTTTTGATTTTTTTAAGCAAAAGAACGACATTTTTTCATCCTTGAGGGATGTCCAGCTCATGGGGTCAGAGTTGGTAGATAATGAAGAATGTTATGTGATCCGGGGCCATTCCAGATTTCCAAAGGAAGAAACGTATTGGATTTCTAAATCAAAATATTTGATAAAGAAACATTCTCAATCGTTAGATACGCCGGAAGGTGAATCTCCTTTTCCCGAATTTAGTGATGAGCAGATGATAGAATCGATCAAAGCCATGGGACAAGAAGGTAATCCAGAGCAGATTCGGCAAATGAAAGATACCTTAAAGATGGCCCGCGAAAAAATGAAAGATTTTAAAATGAAAGGGAACTCCGTTGAAATTCATTCGCAGATCACTTCTCCCGAATTGAGTCAGAAAGATTTTATATTCGCCGTACCCGAAGGCACCGTACTTAAGAAATCTTTTTTAGATAATAATTTTGGGAACAGTAAAAATGATGAAAATAAAAAAGCCTCAGGAGATTCTTCCCGCAAAGACAGCAGCCGTTGAATCGATGGATTTTGTCGTCGATATGGCGGTCGAATTCTGGCGTTTGCAAAAACGCGCAGGCAAAATCGCGAATTTAAACAACAGTGAGGGCAAGGCCTTTTTCGACCAGATGGAGCGCCTGATTAACGTCTTCGAAAAATTCCAGATCGAAATCCATGACCCCAAGGACGAAATTTATAAAGACGGCCGCAGTTTAAAGGCCATTTATATTGAAGAAGTCCACGACCTCCCGCCCGGGGAATGCCGCGTTATCGAAACTGTCAAACCTTCCGTGATCTGTAAAGGCGTCCAAATTTTTCAGGGTGAAGTGATCGTCGGCCAGGGCAAAAGCAAGAAGCCCAACAAGGTCGGGTCATGAGCCGCCGCACTGTCGATTTCGGAATTGATCTGGGTACCACAAATTCAGCGATCGCCCTCATGGAGCGAGGCGAAGTCAAGGTTTTAAAAAATTTTAAGCAAAGCGAGATCACCCCTTCCGTCGTGCGCATTGATGAAAAAGGCGGAATTATTGTCGGCCAGAGCGCTTACAGCCGGCTTTACGTCGACAATGAAAATACTTTTTCTGCATTTAAGCTTCTCATGGGCACACGGCAGGCCAAAACATTTACCCGTTGTGGTCGCGTGATGAGGCCCGAGGAATTGTCCGCCGAAATTCTCAAAGACCTTAAAGCTACCGTCCGTTTACGCATGCCCGACGAGCCAGATCTTTTGTCGGCCGTCATCACGGTGCCGTGTTATTTCGAAATGACGCAATCGCAGGCCACGACCGCGGCCGCAAAATTGGCAGGCATTGAATTTTCCCCGCTTCTGCAGGAACCTATCGCCGCGTCGATAGCTTACGGTTTTTTGGAGAAAATGCCCAAGGGCTATTGGATCGTTTATGACTTGGGAGGGGGGACATTTGATGTGGCCCTTTTGTCGAGTCAAGAAGGGCATCTGGTGGTCATTGATCACGGAGGGGACAATTATCTCGGCGGAACAGATTTCGACTGGCGAATCGTCGAGGACATTATTTATCCGGTGCTCAGCCAGGAATACGATTTACCGGAACTGGGAAGGTCCTCTCATTATGGTCTGCTCAATGCCGTCCTCAAATACGCTGCGGAAGAAGCCAAGATTAATCTTTCGCAGAATGATAAAACCCAAATCGTCATCGAACTTATGGAAAGCCTCAAAGACAAACAAGGCAAGCCCATCACGGTACGCATTCCTTTTAACCGCCAACAATTAAACCTTGTTATTGAGGAGGACGTGGAAAAAAGTATCCGGCTTTTTCGCAAGGTTTTAGAGAGTCAGAAATTGTCTGCGTCGGATATAGGACATTTGATTCTCGTCGGCGGCCCAACACAAACGCCTTATGTTCGCGAACGTTTAAAAGCGGAATTCAATATTCCCATTAATTACGCCATTGACCCGATGATTGTTGTGGCCCAAGGGGCGGCTATTTATGCGGCTTCGCAGTTGCTTCCTGTCGTGCGGACATCCAAGAATAATCCGTCGGTCACTGTGGAATTGAAATATGAACCCATGACCGCCGCTTTTGAGGCCGGGGTGGGTGGGAAAATCTTTTTGCCGCAAACGGGGGTCATTCCGTCGGGCATCAAGGTGCAGATTCGCAGCAAGGCGGGTGACTGGCAAAGCGGAATGCTGGAGACAAAGAACAGCACTTTCTTTACAATGGTGCTCTTAAGGGCCGACCGGATGAATACCTTTGTTGTGTCTTTGTACGACGAAAACGGCAATCAGGTCCCGGTTGATTCGGATTCTTTTTGTATCTATCAGGGGATGTCGGTGGGTGCTCCGCCTTTGGCCCGTTCCATCGGCGTTGAATTGTCCGACGGATCGTTCGACCGCCTGTTAAACAAAGGTGTTTCGCTGCCTGTTAAAGCCTCCTATACCTATTATGCGGCAAAAGATATTCATCCTGGGCAGGAAAGTGAGGCGATCGAAATTCCTGTGCGGGAAGGGGAAAGTGAGCGCTTTGATCAGAACCGGCATTTGGGCAGTTTGGTGATTCGGGGTACGGATGTGGGCCGTAAAATTCCCGTCAATGCGGAAGTAGAGGTCACGATTTTTGTAGACCAGTCGCGCAGCGTTTCCGCAGAAGCCTTCATTCCTGTCGTTGATCAAAAATTTATCATGAAAATTCCCAACATGACATCACCCTTGCCGAATCTAAAGGATTTTGCTGTGACGCTTGACCGTGAGGACAAGCGCTGGAAAGAAATTCAGCGCAAAGCCGAGCTGTTGAGATTTTCTTTGGCTGAGGTTGTGGTTTTGGTGGACCGCTATTTTGAAGAAATCCGCCGGGAAATCCAGGCGGCGACAGGCGCAGACCAGATTGCCGTCGAGAAAGCTGACCGCCGGATCAAAGAATTGAAGGAGCATATCGACAGCGCGGACAAGGCGATTTTGTGGCCGGCTTTGCTGCAGGAACATAAAGAACGGTTGGATGAGGTGCAAGACACGGTTGACAGTTGGATCGACCATACGGAATACGCCCATCGTCTGAATTTTTTAAAAAAGGACGCTGACAAAGCCATTGCGTTAAATGACAGCAAACGGCTGCGCAAGGCGCTGGAGGATATGAATGATTTAAAATGGGAAATTTTATTCCGCCAAAAAGATTTCTGGATCGGCGCTTTTCAGGAGTTAAGACAGAAAGATCCTAAGGGATTTGTAAATCAGAAGCGGGCCGCAGAATTACTCGATGAAGGCGGACGCGCGCTTTTGCGTCACGATACAGAGTCCGTGCAAAGTATCACCATCGAATTGTGGAAGTTGATTTCCAAGGATGAACAGGAAACGATCACTGACGTCGTCAACAGCCGGTCCGGTATTAAAAGAAAGAATTCCTAGCGGGTTTAAATGAACATTTCGCAACGTCGGGCTTTAAATCAGCAGGACTTTCTACACGGCCAATTATGACTTATAAATTTGAAAAGCTGCCTCATTTTACCGTGATTCGCGACACCTACACCGTAGACAGCGTTCTGGGGGAAGGGGCGTTTGGTGTTGTTTATAAAGTGCGGCACAAATTTTTGGGCATTCAGGCCCTGAAAGTTTTTCATCCCGAAAGAATATCGGAAAAATTGGTCGTTGATTTTTTGAATGAAGCGGTGATTCTTTCTAAGATCACGCATCCTAATGTTGTCCGGGTCTTTGAAGCCAATCATTTTGAATGGAAGGATAAAAATATTTCTTATGTCGCTATGGAATATATTCCCGGCGGGACGCTTGATGACTACCTTCGCAAAAAAAATCGCCTTGCGCCGGCCTTGGCATTACGGATCCAGACTATGATTTGCCGTGGGTTGGCCCAGGCGCATCAACTGAGTGTGCCGGTCATTCATCGCGATGTCAAGCCGCAGAATATTATGCTCGATATGGCCGGTGAGAATATTGTCGTGAAAGTTTCCGATTTCGGGCAGGCTAAACATGCGGACCCTTTGACAAAACTGGCTGAATCCGCAGGGACACTCGCCTATATGGCGCCGGAAGGTTTTTGGAATTATAAATCTCCGGCCAGTGATGTTTATTCCGCCGGGATGATTTTATATATTATGCTGACCGGTGTATCCCCTTTTAAAATGCCCGAAGGCGGTCCTTACAAAAACCCCAAAGACATTGAGCGCCTGATCCGCAAAACACGCAGTGGGCCGGTAAAACCGCCATCGGTTTTTAATGCGGACATTGACCGTGAATTAGACGTTATAGTTCTTAAGGCCTTGGAAAAGAATGCCGAGGACCGGTATGCGGATGCGAAAGAATTTTTGGCCGCATTAAAAGATTATGCCGCGTTTGACGGCGCGGCATTTAAAAAACGTATGAATGATATTTTAGTCCGGGGGCGTCAATACCGGGACCTTCCCGAGGCTATTGAAGATATGGAAGATGTTTTTAAGGGGTTGCCCGAGGACCAACGTAAAGCTTTCCGCGAGCGCTATGGAAAATTTTTAGATAGCTGGAAGAAAGGAATCATAATGTGATTAAAACAATATGTCTTATTGTCAAGACCGGGCCGTTAAAGGGCCACAAGTATTTTGTGAAAGCGGATTGCCCGGTTATGATCGGCCGTGGCGAAGAGGCGAATATCCGCATTGATTATGACAAGTTTTGCTCGCGCACTCATGCCGTCGTGTATTGGGAAAATGGAGCGTGTTTCGTCAAGGATTTAAACAGCACCAACGGCACCTACGTTAACAAGATGCGGATTTTAGGAAATGTAAAATTGGAAAATCAAACGACCCTGAGTTTCGGGGCAACGGATGTGGTGGTTTTTATCATGGACCGTCCCCAGACCGACAAGTCTTTATCCGACGTGGTTTAGGAAAGAATGAACAAAAAAATATTTTTTCGCCTCGCCGCGCTGGTGATCATTCTTGTGGCCTGGCTGCCGTATTTCCATCGTTTGACTTCTTTAAAAGCGCTGGGCCGTTTGGTCTTTTCCCACAAACCGGCGCAGATCAAATCTTTTGTCATGGCCAGCGAATATCAGGGCGGGACTTCGCGTATCGATGTTCTTTTGCCTGAGAATTATAATCCTCAGAGAAAATATCCTGTTCTTTATATTCTTCCGACGGTCCCGCAAAAGTGGGATTTTTGGTGGAACAGCGGAATGATGGAAGCTTTTGACAGTAAAATCCCCGATAAATATAATCTCATTTGTGTTTACCCTTTCATAGAAAAAATGCCGTGGTTTGCGGATCATCCGACAAATCCGCAGATTCGTCAGGAAAGTCACATGCTCAAGGCAGTGATTCCTTATGTGGATGCGCATTTTTCGACGATCGTGTCTCCCGAAGGCAGATATGTTTTGGGAATCAGCAAGTCCGGGACCGGGGCCTACACGCTTTTACTGCGGTACCCGGACGTGATCGGAAAAGCTGTTGGTTTTGATGCGCCGCTTATGTGTGATACTATTCATCAAGTGCCGGCGCTCAAGCTGGAGGAAATTTATGGGACGGATGAAAATTTTAAGGATTATTTTGTTCCCCGGCTTTTTGCAAAACGTGCCGCGATCCTGCGCAAGCAACCGCCGCGTATTATTTTACTGGGTTATGCAGACTTGCTCAATCATTTATCACAAGCTCATACTCTTTTAAATACCATGGGTATTCCCCATATTTATGATGTGAAAGTCAAGCGGCGCCATAACTGGCAGAGCGGCTGGTTTGAAACCGCGGTCCGCTATTTGCAGGATGGACCATGAAAAATTTTTGGAACGTTTTCTTTATTCTTTTTTTGGGGGTGTTTGTTGGGGGCCGGGAAATGATTCAAGCCGGAGAGCCAGTCATATCTTCGGTGGCCACGAATAAACTTAAAGTGGGGCCTGCGGGTTCTTTTGACCGGGATATTATTTTGGCCGAGCCGGAGGAATTGGATTTTCAAAGCCGCAAAGCTATTTTTAACTTGCGGGAACAGAGGGTTATGTTGTATGGCGATCTTTTGGAAACGCCGTATCATCCCTCGGGGGAGGTGTTTGGACAGATCAGGGATGATAAACCCTGGTGGGGCATCGACGGACAGTTTTGTAAAGGTCCCGGAGAACATAGCATCGACGGAATGTCGGAAGAGACAAGGTTTTTTCTCAATCCCTTTTTGCTTTTGGGCCTCGATGAAGGAAGAACGTTTATTTCCACCCGGCCAGATTGTGTGCCGACATATCCCCGTCCCCGTTCTTTGAAATGGTTTGCGAAAGAAGCGAAAGCGGAAGCGGTGTATGATATTTCGCGGTTTTTTCGGGAACGGGCCAGGACGCCGGAAATCGCCGGATACGATGTACAAGATTTAGTCAATTACAACGCGCGGGATATGGGTTATGCTTATATCCATGCGGATTTTGATCGGTCGCAGAATGTCGGGCGTGTTGAGGGGTCACGGCTTTTCGATCAGCCTATTGCATTGCAAAATTATATTCATTCCGGAGGAAGTTGCGGTTACCCCGGCGGATGCAATAATGCCAGCCCTTATGAGCCGGATTTGCGTTTTCGCATTAAAGGAACACCGGCGGTTTTGACGTGTCAGTTGTGGAAAACCAAACCTGAGGATGCCGCACAAAAATCAGATTTTACTTTTGTTTTATATTTGAATTGAATAATATTACTCGACTTTAGACATTTTTGATGACAAAAATTAGCATCGCTAAACGAATCCCACGAGGGAATCGGATAAAAAGGCCATAAAAGACCTTGGTATTTTTTTGATGTTATTGTTTTTAGCGAACATGGAAAAAAGATTTAAGTC
>JANPFV010000118.1:0-2503 GCA_031423615.1 Candidatus Omnitrophota bacterium | reverse complement strand
AAATCCTAAGTAGGAATTTGGGACCTATCGGTTTTATTGACAGCAGGGACAGGGATTGGTAGAATCACTGATCCTTTAAAATATTTTTAACCGAGTTGTAAATCTCTCTCTTTGAGGCAATAGGGATTTAACGGTGAGCACTAAATAAGGAGAATATCCGTATGAGCGATACGAACAGAATCAAAGAAACCACCCAAACCAAGATCCGCAATTTTATAGGAGAGTCTGCAATGAATGAAGTTGCTGCGAAGTCGAAGGCCGGTACGATTCCTGATTATTTTGGTAGCAATGTTTTTGGCATAAAGGCGATGCGCCAGTATCTTTCGGAAAAAGCATTTAAAAGTTTGAGCAACACAATCAGAGAAGGCGGCCAGCTCGATCCGGAAATTGCCGACGAAGTGGCCGAGGCCATGAAGAATTGGGCGGTTTCCAAAGGCGCGACGCATTTCACGCACTGGTTTCAACCCTTGACGGGAACCACTGCTGAAAAGCACGATTCCTTTATTACCTGGGATGGTGAGGGGGGAGTGATTTTGAGTTTTGGCGGCAAGGAATTGATCCAAGGAGAACCGGATGCCTCTTCTTTTCCGTCGGGCGGTTTGCGCGCGACGTTCGAAGCCCGGGGTTATACCGGCTGGGACCCAACTTCTCCGGCTTTCATTAAAGAAGGCCCGGAAGCAACCACCTTATGTATTCCCACTTTTTATATTGGTTATCATGGAGAGGCCTTGGACAAAAAAACACCTTTGCTGCGATCCATGAATGCCCTGTCCAAACAAATTTGCCGTTTGGCTGTTTTGTTCGGCATTGATGTCAAAGGCAAACGTGCGTATTGCACCTTGGGGCCGGAACAAGAATATTTTTTAATCAGCAAAAATGATTATGCCGCTCGTCCGGATTTGATCCAGACTGGCCGGACATTGTTCGGACGCAAACCGGCGAAACATCAACAGCAGGAAGACCATTATTTTGGCGCCATTAAACCGCGCGTTATGGCTTTCATGGAAGACCTTGACCGAACATTATGGAGCCTCGGTATGCCGTCTAAGACTCGCCACAACGAAGTCGCTCCCGCCCAATATGAAATCGCCCCGATTTATGAAGATCTTAACACCGCAGTCGATCACAATATGATGTGCATGGAAATCATGCGCCAATTGGCTGACAAGCATGGTTTGGTTTGCTTGCTGCATGAAAAACCTTTCGCCGGTATTAATGGTTCCGGCAAGCATAACAATTGGTCCGTCGTCGGTCCCGATGGTAAGAACTGGTTATATCCGGGAAAAACACCGCATGAAAATGCCAAATTTTTAACCACCCTTTGCGCCATCATCAAGGCTGTTGATACCTACGCCGATCTTTTGCGCGTTACGGTTGCGACGGCCGGCAACGACCACCGCTTGGGCGCCAATGAAGCTCCCCCCGCGATCGTTTCTATTTTTTTGGGTGAACAGCTTTTTGATATCGTCGAGCAGATCGAAAAAGGCGGGGCTAAATCTTCCAAGGAAGGCGGCACAATCAACGTCGGAGTAGATTCTTTACCCAAATTAGCCAAAGATACGACCGACCGTAATCGCACCTCGCCATTTGCTTTTACGGGGGCCAAATTCGAGTTTCGCGCCGTCGGTTCAAATCAAAATCCTTCTGCGGCGAACATGGTTTTGAATACCATTGTGGCCGAAGCTATCAGCGAAATCTGCGATCAATTGGAAGCGGACAAGAAGGCCGGCAAGGATTTTAACAAATCGTTGCAAGCGGTTTTGCAAGCCATCATAAAGAAACACAAACGTGTTCTTTTTAACGGCGATGGGTACAGCGCCGAATGGCATGCGGAAGCTAAGAAACGCGGTTTGCCGAATATGAAGACGACACCGGAAGCTTTGGAAACTTTGAAGCTCAAAAAGAATATTGAAGTTTTGTCTAAGCACAGCGTTTTATCGACGGTGGAGATTTCTTCCCGTTATGAAATAAATAAACATGCTTACAGCACGGTCGTCGCTCTTGAAGGAGAATGCGCCTCGACAATGGCCCGTACGCAATTGATTCCGGCCGGCTTGGAATTTCAAGCGCAATTGAGTGCAACCGCCAAATCGGTCACCCAGAAGAAATTACTCAAGCAGGTTTCGGGTTTGATCGACGGAGCGTTGAAGGCTACCGATGTCTTGGACGCTGCGATTGAAAAGCATGATGCGGCCAAAACGTTGGCGGGTATGACCAAATTACGCGAAGTCGTTGACGAATTGGAGGCTGTGGTTCCGGCGAAGATATGGCCTTTGCCGAGCTATGCTAAGATGTTATTGAGTAACGCCTAATTTCAAAAAAAATCGTTGAGCGGAGAGTGGCATGCGAATGTCCTCTCCGCTTTTTAGTGTGCGCGGCATGCCTGTGAACTAGACGGTGAAAGACCGTTACGGAGGAGATAGCACCAACCGTTAGCCAAAGGCAAGGGTGTCCGTCGCGAGGCGGAATCTGAAAGAAGTCATAAGGCAAAATCTCGGCCTGA
>JANPFV010000117.1:0-22874 GCA_031423615.1 Candidatus Omnitrophota bacterium | reverse complement strand
CCCGACCTGATTGAAACAATCACGAAATATCTCGAGAATCATAACCAAAATCCCAAGGTTTTTATCTGGAGCGCATCGGTCGAACGAATTATGTCAAAAATTGCCAAATGTAAAGAAGCGTTAGACTCACTACACTAGCGTCGCTCTTTCTGGGTGATGATGGAATAGTTTGACTATGAGTTGTGACCATGTTATCCTTGGGGCAAGATAGACAAAAAAGGAGAAAACGTTATGTTGATTGCCGCCGGAAAATTTAAAGCGCAGTGTCTCAAGATCATGGATGATGTTCATAAGCATCACCGGGAAGTGATTGTGACAAAATACGGGAAGCCGATTATTAAATTGGTGGGCATTACGGCGAAAACAAAAGAATCATTATTTGGAGCTCTTAAAGGCTCCGTTGTTGTTAAAGGAGATATTATCTCTTCTGTAGAGGAGCTTTGGGATGCCCAAAAAAACGACCGCTAAATCCAAATATTTACTGCTCGACACTCACGTATGGATTTGGTTGATGAATGGGAGCGATGAGATTAACCGGAAGGAATATTTACGGGTGATTGAACAATATGCTCGGCGAGATGCTTTGCGCCTCTGTGCCATTTCAGTCTGGGAGTTGGGGATGCTGGTTGCTAAAAAACGACTCACTTTGTCGCAGGATGTCTCGCAGTGGGTTAAAGAGTCATTTAAAAGGCAGGGGCTTTCATTAGAACCATTAACCACCGACATCATGTTGGAAAGCACGCAAATGGGTGACGATGTGCATGGAGATCCAGCGGATCGATTGATTTTGACAACAGCCAAGACCATTCATGCTGCGCTGATGACCGCCGATGTAAAAATGATTGCGTATTGTCAGCGCCACGGTTTAGCGGTAGTGACGGTTAAATAGAAAATATGAAATTCTACCAAAAATGGATAAGCGCTGTTTTGGTCGTAACTTTTGGTTGCCCGATGGTCGTCACGCCATCCGGAGCGCAGATGTTGCCCGCTCCCGGGCAAATGGTGTGGCTCACCCCGGTTTTTCAGCCGCCGGTTTTGCGTGGAATGACCGTCCATCCGGAAAATCCGCTTTTGTTTGATTTCATCGTCGATCGCGGGCAGGATAAGATCAATAATGATTTGCTCAAAGTCGAAAGCACCAAACTCATAAAATATTTCCTCGCGTCCATGACTATTCCCGACAAAGACGCGTGGGTCAATCTTTCGCCTTACGAAAAAGACCGCATCATTCCCGACGCCTTGGGCCAAACCGAAATGGGCCGGCAAATGCTGGAGCAGGATTATATCTTAAAGCAACTGGCTTCTTCGTTGACTAATCCCGATAAAGAGCTGGGACAAAAGTTTTGGAAAGAAGTCAAAGTCCGTGCCAAAAAACAATTCGGCACAACCGATATTCCTTTAAGTACATTCAACAAAGTCTGGATCGTTCCCGACGCTGCAACGGTTGTTGAAAAAGACGGCTTTGCTTACATTACCGAGAGCAAGCTTACGGTGATGTTGGATGAGGATTACCATTTGTCATCTCAAGTGTCTTTTAAAGGGACTGTCCCCGCTTTACAAGTGTCATCCAAAGGGTCTGTCCCCGTTTTACAAGTGTCACCCAATGGGTCTGTCCCCGCTTTACAAGGGTCATCCAAAGGGTCTGTCCCCGCTTTACAGGGGACTGTCCCTGGTGATAAAGGAACTGCACTTGATGTCAAAATAGAAAAAGTAGGGACTGTCCCTACTTTTTCATCTAATGACGTAAGCAAATTATCCACTGCCGTCTTTCACGAAATGATTTTGCCTAAGCTCGTCGAAGAAGTCAACACCGGCAAAAACTTTGCCCAAACCCGGCAAGTTTATCAATCCGTCATTCTCGCTACCTGGTACAAAAAAGCCCTCAAGGATTCTTTACTTGGCCGTATCTACGCCGATAAATCAAAAGTGGCCGGTGTAGAAAGCGACGTCAAAGACATCAAGCAAAAAGTTTACGACCAATATTTACAAGCCTTTAAAAAAGGCGCTTACAACGTTATTAAAGAAGAATCCAACGGCACGGACGACCCCATTCCGAGAAAATATTTCTCGGGAGGATTGCGATGGGACCCCAAGGTGAGGTTTGACAAGAGTTCTTCCGCATTAAATGCTGTAGGGCTCACAATCGACAAGGCGGAAAACCAAATCGCCCTTGTATCATCCAGCGCTTTGGAAAACAGGGCGGAAACTCAAGCCTTTTCTTCTTCCAGCTCTTTATACAATCGATACAGCGACTCAGGCGACGCCATTAATCCGGATTCCAACAGTGCCGCAACTCCGTTTGAGCTTGCCGCGAAGATAGATGAGCTAAGACAAGGACTCCACACAAATGATGAATTGGTGACCCATTTGGGCCCCCGCGATGCTTTTTATTTCGAAGGCTATATGGACGAGAATCCTGAGGGAGAATTTAGTTTAAATAAAGGGAAAATTGCGGTTCTTTATGCATTTTTAACCCAGCCTGATATTGCCAGCCGTGATATTTCGAAAATGACGGGACAAGAAATGGCCGAACATTTTCCGGATATAGAAGCCCCCTTAAAAGTCAAGGCCCTGGACTTGGCCCGACTTATCGTTGCGAACAAGAAACAAGATGATTTTAGATTCTTTAAAAAGGAGTTGGTTGACAAAATGATTTGGGAAGGATATCGAAATCCGTCGCACATAATAGATGAACAATATGGAGTAAACGACCCTGAGGGGGCACAAGTGATGGTAGATTTTTATACGGAATTGGTAGCAACCCAGCATTCTCAATTAGTAGCAGATGATTTTATTAAAATTATGACATTAACCATAGAGGAGATTAATAAATTCTTAGCGGCCCGGGAAGCTTTAGAACAACTTTATAGTCAGCTTTTTTCTTTGCGCGGCGGCGTTTTTGAATTCTTAAAACGTCCGGAAAGGGAATTAATGGACGCGGCGCAACAGTTAAGAACTTTGAGTGATTTTATCGCCAGTCCCGAGGAGATAACCGCCGGAAAAAAAGCTTTTGGCGCTTTGCTCAATCTTATTTTGACGAAGATTTACAATATTAGAACGGAAACGATAAAGGATCATCTTGCCGCCGCCGGGAAAACAGCCGCTGGCGAGGTGTTGACGGATTTGGTTTTGGGCCGGAATTTGGAAGAATTGAACGTTGATCTGCTGAGGGATGTGGCACAGGCTGTGGCCCAAGAAGCGGAAAGGAAAGTCCCGCTTTCCGCTGTCGCGATTTCTATTTCCGGGGGGGAGCACGTGGAAGTCAGGGAGCTGGGGCCGCAGAAAGATTTGCGGATTTTTAAAGTTTCGAGCGAGGTTGCTTCACGCTCCGTAGAGGAAGACAACAAGATTGTTCCCGTGGTTTTAAATATTCCGAGGACGCAATTAAGAAGAAAGACATTGGATCCACTTGATGCGGCCAGTTCAACACTGATTTCAGCGGCGGAATTACAAGCTGCGGGGTTGCCTGACAATTTTAGTGTGGCAAACCTCCCCCAGATATACTCTCCCACGGAGAATGTTAATTTTAAGGAAACCATGCAAGCAATGCTCGGACAAGATTACAATTTCTTTGAAAATTTTTATGGTGGAGAGACATTTTTGTCTATTGAGGATACAGGAGCAGGAGATGATGAACCGAGTTATTTTTTGATCCGGGACGATGGCATGGTGTTTACGAGAGAGGGATTTAAGTTACCGGATGTCGATAGGCAAAACAAAATTATAGGCGTAATGACTCGGGCGGCTAATCTGCATTCTAAATATGCGTTTCTTCAGAGGAAGATTGCCTCTCATTATGGAAGGGATGCCGCATCCAGTGCCCTCATTGCGTCGAGCGCAGTCGGGGCGCTGAAACTGGAGAAGGATTTATCATCTAAAGATTTCGCGGAAAGCTCACTTTTCTCTGCTAAGGGTGGTGGCCAGAAAGCGGATCCTTTGGGCGGTATCAATTTCGATCCCTCGCTTTTAAATTTACAGATCAAACGGGATGGCCGTGGTGTGCCTTTGCCGCTGGCTGATCAAGATTGGGAAAATATTAATATTCAAGGACTTTATCCTGTGGTGACAAAGATTCAGGCCGTCAATGTTCGAACCTTGCCTATCCTTGGACAGATAAAAATGTTGGCGAATGTTACCCCTTCTTAAGGCTAAAATTCCCTCCTCGGCTTCATTGACAAAACCGGCTTCTTACGTATAATATTGGAATTCTTGCGCCGGAAATTGGATTAACACAATATATTAAACGCGCCGCAAGCATCAATCATAACGATAGATCAAAACTTGCACACGGCTTTATTAAGGAAGAGAACAATGAACAAACTTACGGTTAAAGATATTGATGTCAAGGGTAAGAAAGTTTTGGTCCGCGTTGATTTTAATGTTCCTCTCGATGACAAACTCCATATCACCGATGACCGCCGTATCCGGGAAGCTTTGCCGACGATTCAATATATAATTAAGGGCGGGGCCGCAAAAGTTATTTTAATGAGTCATTTGGGTCGTCCGGAAGGACAAGTTGTTGAAGACCAAAGACTTGCGCCCGTAGGACAACAACTCGAAAAACTTCTGGGTCAAAAAGTCCTTTGTACCAAGGATTGCGTCGGGGAAAACGTCAAGAAAGAGGTTGAAACAAGCCAAGAAAAAGTCATTCTTCTTGAGAACCTGCGTTTTCACAAAGAGGAAACCAAGAATGATCCCGAGTTCGCTAAAAAACTGGCTTCTTTGGGAGACGTTTTTGTTAATGATGCCTTCGGCACGTCCCATCGAGCGCATGCTTCGACTTACGGCGTCACAAAATATCTTAAATCCGCGGCCGGTTTTCTTCTCGAAAAAGAAATCCAATATCTGGGCCGGGCCATCCATCATCCTGCCAAGCCGTTTGTCATCATTCTCGGCGGAGCCAAGGTGTCGGATAAAATCGCCCTGATTGAAAATATGCTGCCTAAGGTTAATTCGATTATCATCGGCGGCGGCATGGCTTATACTTTTTTAAAATCGCAAGGCAAAGAAATAGGAACGTCGCTTTTAGAAGCGGATAAAGTCGCCACCGCCAAGGACATTTTGGAAAAAGCCAAAAAGGCCAATGTGAATATTATTTTGTCTCAGGATTTTGTAGTGGTGCAGGACTTCAAAAATCCGGCGCAGCGCAAAATTGTGAAAGAGATTGAACCGGGTTGGTCGGGTGTGGACATCGGGCCGGAAACGCGCAAGGCTTTTAAGGCGGTTTTAGCGACGGCCAAGACGGTTGTGTGGAATGGGCCGGTGGGTGTTTTTGAAGTGAAGGAATATTCCGACGGGACCCGCGAAATTGCGGAATATTTATCTCATTTGACCGGTGTTGTCAGTATTGTAGGCGGGGGAGACACCGCCGCGGCGGTCGCGAAGTTTCATTGTGAAGACGGCATCACCCACATTTCCACCGGCGGCGGGGCGTCACTGGAACTTTTGGAAGGCAAAGAACTTCCTGGTCTTGCCGCCTTAACGGACAAATAAAGAATGACAAAGGAAATTTATGCGTAAAATCATTATTGCCGGAAACTGGAAAATGTTTAAGACGTCCTTTGAGGCGGTCGAGTTGGTCACTGAACTTAAAAGGACGTTGAGCGATGTCACTGAAATAGACGTCGTGGTTTGCCCGCCTTTTACCGCTTTGGCTGAAGTCCAGGATGTTTTATTAGAGAGCGGAATAGGATTGGGCGCACAAAATATTTATTGGGAAGATTCGGGGGCTTTTACCGGTGAAGTTTCCGCCCCTATGATTAAGGCTATCGGTGCCGGATACGTTATTCTTGGACACAGCGAGCGCCGTCAGTTTTTCGGTGAAACCGATTTGACCGTTAATAAAAAGATCAAGGCGGCGCAAAAACATCAGTTGACGGCAATTGTCTGTGTTGGTGAGGTTTTGGCCCAACGGGAAGCGAACAAAACATTTGATGTGGTCAGGACCCAGCTGGAAGGTTCGCTCGCCAACTTGACTGCTGACGAAGTGGAAAGTCTTGTTTTAGCTTATGAACCGGTGTGGGCGATCGGGACCGGCAAGACCGCGACTCCGGCCCAGGCGCAGGAAGTGCACAAATTTATCCGCGACTGGCTTACCAAAAAATATGATGCGGCGGTGGCCAACAAGGTCCGCATTCAATATGGCGGAAGTGTGAAACCGGAAAATACGGCCGAATTGATGGGCCAGCCCGACATCGACGGAGCATTAGTCGGCGGCGCCAGTTTAAAAAGCGATTCTTTCACTGCGATTGTAAAAAATTGTTTAGCTTTAAAATAAATTTCTGTCCTCGATAGATTTTTGTGAAGATGTTTCGGGAATGACAGGGAACCATACGAAAGGGAACCTATGATATTTGTTTTAATTATTCATTCATTGCTGTGCGTGTTGCTGGTTACGGTCATTCTCATGCAGTCTGGCCGGGGCGGAGGTTTAACGGAAGGGTTTGCGGCCGCAGAAACCATGTTCGGCGCCCGGACCAATGAGTTTATGGTGCGTGCGACGAGTATTTTGGCCGTGCTTTTTGTCATTACCAGTTTGACCTTGGCCCATTTTTCGGCTCGTCGGGATCAATCGCTAATGGAACGCTTAATGGACAAAACCAAGAAGCCGGATATTAAAATCAATATCCCGATGGATGACAAAAAAGCCGCAGATGGGGCGGCGGCTCCCGTGGTCCAAAAAGAAAAAGTCGCTGGGACCGTAGTCGCTCCGGTTCCCGCCGCTGTGGTTAACGCGGTTCAAGGGGAAGAAAAGAAGTAAAAATTTCCAATCGTTCCATGACGTATTTTCCTCGGAAACTTAAGGTTTTTATTCGTCATTTCTTTTTAACATCATTTCTCTTGTTTTTTCTTTCCGCGGTAGCGGCGGCCAATCCCGCGCGTTACGGCGGGAACCTTGTCCTTTCCTCAACATCGGATCCTAAATCTTTTAATGATATCACCGCAAAAGAAACATCCACCACGACCGTCACCAAATATATTTTTGAAGGTCTGACCACCCTTAACGCTTTGACCGTCAAGGTTGAACCGGCTTTGGCCGAAAGCTGGGAGGTCAGTGAAGACGGGCGTACATGGATTTTTCATTTGCGTAAAGGTGTCCTTTGGAATGACGGTGTTTCCTTTACCGCCGACGATGTTGTGTTTACTTTTAATGATTTGATTTACAATGACGACATTCCCAGCTCCAGCCGCGATGTTTTTACGATTGAAAAAAAGATTTTTAAAGTCGAGAAAATAGATGACTTGACCGTCAAGTTCACTTTGCCGGTCAAGTTCGCGCCTTTTCTGCAAGGGATGAGCCAGTCGATTTTGCCCAAACACAAGCTGGCCGAAGCGGTCGCCAAAAAGAAATTTAACTTTACCTGGGGACTGGATACGCCGCCCTCCCAGATCGTCGGCACCGGCCCCTTTAAGCTGGCTTCTTACCGTCCCGGTGAGCGTTTTGTTTTGGTCCGCAATCCCCTCTATTGGAAAAAATCAAAAGAAGGTGACCGCCTGCCTTATTTAGACCGTATTGTCTATCTTATTGTGCAAAGTCAGGACACCGCGATGCTTAAATTTCTCGACGGAGAAGTAGACGCCATCAGCCTGAGGGGTTTTGAATATCCCTTGGCCAAGCCGCAGGAGAAAAGCGGTGACTTTACAATATATGATTCCGGACCGGATTTTGGGAGTAGCTTTCTTGTTTTTAACCAGAACACCGGTCTTAATCCCAAAACAAAAAAACCTTTCCAGAACCCTATAAAAGCAAAATGGTTTTTAGACATTCATTTCCGTCAGGCTGTAGCGCACTCGATTGATAAAGCCAAAATGATCGAAATCTTGATGAACGGTCTGGGTTATCCGCAGAATTCTGACATGAGTAAGAGCGCTGGATTTTTTTATAATCCGCATGTCGAAATTTATAATTACGATCTGGCCCAAGCCAAAAAGATTTTGCGGGAGGCGGGGTACTATGACCGCAACGGTGACGGCTGGATCGAAGATCCCGACGGGCATACGGTGGAATTTAATCTTGCGACCAATTCCGGCAATAGCGAACGGGTGCAGATCGCCGCGATCATCCGTCATGATTTGCAATCGTTGGGAATGAAGGTCAATTTTCTTCCTTTGGAATTTAATACCCTGGTTACCAAACTCAATTCGACTTTTGACTGGGACGCCATCGTCTTGGGATTGACCGGAGGCATTGAACCGCATTTTGGCATGAATGTTTGGCACTCCTCGGGCGGACTGCATATGTGGTATCCCATGCAAAAGAATCCGGCCACGGCGTGGGAGAAGAGGGTGGATGAAATTTTTACCTTAGGTGTCCAGGAACTCGATGAGAACAAACGCAAAATTCTCTACGATGAGTTTCAAGTGATTGTTTCGCAGAAGCTGCCCCTGATTTATACGGTCCTTAATAGCAGCTTGGATGCGGTCCGCAACAAATTCGGGAATTTAAAGCCAACCAGTTTGGGCACCTTTCATAATGTCGAGGAGATTTATATTTTAAAGGACGGGCCATAATGCTGCGCTATATTTTTCGCCGCTTACTGATAACCATTCCGCTTTTACTCATCATGTCGTTTTTTCTTTTTATGGTGATGAAATTGACCCCGGGAAACTTTTATGATTCACTCAAACTCAATCCACAAATTTCTCCGGAGACGATCGAGCGCTACATTAAGCTCTATCAACTGGATAAACCGCTTCTGGTCCAATATTTTTCCTGGTTGACCAATCTTTTTCATTGGGAGTTCGGCTATTCTTTTTTTTATAATATTCCCGTCGCTCATGTCATTGGCGGCCGGGTATGGAACACCTTTGTTTTGTCTTTGGCGAGTTTGGTCCTCACTTGGGGCGTGGCGATTCCTTTAGGGATTTTTGCCGCCGTCCATCGCAATAAATTTTCTGATCGGCTGATCCAGCTTTGTTCTTATGTCGCTCTGTCTAGCCCCAGTTTTTTTGTCGCCATGCTGTTGTTGTATTTTGCCAGTCAAAGCCATCTTTTTCCTCTCGGTGGCATGCACAGCGCGAATTATGATCAGATGAATTTTTTGGAAAGATTTATCGACGTTTTGCGCCACGCCGCGATTCCCGCGACGGCTTTATCCATCGCCTCGATCGGGGCTTTGCAGCGCATCATGCGGGGAAACATGCTTGAAACTTTGGGCCAGCAATATATTTTGACGGCTCGCGCCAAAGGCCTGCCGGAGGACCGCGTCATTTATTCGCATGCTTTGCGTAACGCGATTAATCCGCTGGTCACGATTTTTGGTTATGAATTGTCCGGGCTTTTAAGCGGGGCCGCCCTTTTGGAAATCATTTGTAACTGGCCGGGTCTGGGGGCCTTGATGCTTACGGCCGTACAATCCAAAGATGTTTATTTGGTCATGACCACGTCGCTCATGGGCAGTGTTCTTTTAATTCTTGGAAATCTTTTTGCCGACATTTTGCTGGCCCGTCTTGATCCTAGGATCCGCTATGAATAAAAAACCCCTTTCCCAAAGCCAATGGACCCGAGCCCGGCTAAAATTTTCTGCCAATCGTCTGGCCGTCTTTTGTCTGGTTCTCCTGGCGATTATTCACGGTGCGGCTTTGTTTGCGGACTTTTTGGCCCCGTATGCATTTAGCAATGAAGACCGGACTTTTTCCTATGCCCCGCCGAGTAAAATCCATTTAAGGGATGAGCATGGACGGTGGCGAAGTCCTTTTATTTATGGCCGCACCATTACCTTCAATGAATTTCACAAGCGGGAATACAAAGATCAGATTGAACAAAAATATTCTTTACAATTTTTTATAAAAGGCGATCCCTATAAAATTTTATGGCTGATCCCGTGTTCATTGCATTTTTTCGGCGCGAAAGATGACGGGCGCTTTTATCTTTTGGGGGCTGATGCGCGGGGAAGAGACATGTTTTCTCGGCTTTTACATGGTGCTAAGGTCTCACTGTCTATCGGAATCATCGGCGTTCTCATTTCGTTTACGATCGGTTTGCTCGTCGGGGGGGCCGCGGGATACTATGGGGGGACGGTGGATGACGTCCTCATGCGGATGTGTGAAATGTTCATGCTTTTCCCCGGATTTTATTTATTGCTCGCTTTGCGAGCGGTTGTCCCGGCGAATTTTAATTCCGTGCAAGTTTACTTTGCGATCATTGTGATTTTGTCTTTTATCGGCTGGGCGAGTTTGGCACGCGTCATTCGCGGGATGTGTTTATCGTTAAGGGAACGGGAATTTGTTCTCGCCGCCAAAACCATGGGTTTATCTGATTTAACGATTATCGTCCGGCATATTTTGCCGCACACGTTGTCTTATTCTTTGATTGCGGTCATGTTGTCCATCCCCGGCTATATTCTTGCGGAATCATCTTTGAGCTTAATCGGCTTGGGCATTCAGGATCCCTATGCCAGCTGGGGAAATCTCTTAGCTGAGGCAATGGGTATTGTCAAAATCAAATTTGCGCCGTGGATCCTTTGGCCCGGTTTTTTTATTTTTATTACGGTCATGTGTTTTAATGTCGTCGGAGATGCTCTTCGCGATGCTCTCGACCCGAAAAGCCGTCGGACATAAATGATGAACAATATCCTTTCCATAAAAAATCTCAATAAAATTTATAAAGGCGGATTCCAAGCTCTTAAAAACATCAATCTTGAAATTCAGCGCGGAGAAATTTTTGCTTTGCTGGGGCCTAACGGAGCCGGGAAGACCACCTTGATCAATGCCATTTGTGGTATTGTGAAACCGACCGGCGGCAAAATTATTGTGGATGGACACGATACCATTCTTCAGTATCGGTCAGCTCGTTCTTTGATCGGTTTGGTTCCCCAGGAGCTGGCAACGGAAATGTTTGAATCCGTCTGGCGTACGGTCAACTTCAGCCGCGGACTTTTTGGCAAGCCGCCGGACCATGCTTATGTCGAAAAGATTATCCGTCAGTTGTCGCTCTGGGACAAGAAAGACAGCAAAATTATGACCTTGTCCGGCGGGATGAAACGCCGGGTGATGATCGCCAAGGCCCTGTCACATGAACCGCGTGTGCTTTTTCTTGATGAACCGACCGCCGGGGTCGATGTGAGCCTGCGAAAAGACATGTGGGAGCAGGTCGCCGCCCTTAAACATACCGGGGTCACCATCATTTTGACGACGCATTATATCGAGGAAGCTGAAGAAATGGCCGACCGCATCGGGGTCATCAATCACGGCGAAATTATTGTTACCGAAAACAAAAAAGACCTTATGAAAAAATTGGGCCGCAAGCAATTGGTCATTGATCTGATGACGCCGATGAAAAACGTGCCACCGCAATTTTCTTCCTGGGCGTTGACTTTAAATGACGATGGAACCCAGCTCACATATAATTATGATACGACCAAGGACAATGGCATCGCGGAGTTGTTAAACACTTTATTTGTAGCCGGAATTCTTTACAAAGACATTCATACCAATACAAGTTCACTCGAAGAAATTTTTATCCAACTGGTCAATAAAAAATGAATTTTCACTCCATTCTTGCCATTTATTATTTTGAAATGTCGCGCTGGTTTCGTACCGTCGGGCAGAGCATTGCCTCGCCGGTCATTTCGACGACGTTGTATTTTGTCGTTTTCGGTTCGGCCATTGGTTCACGCATTCCGGAAATCGATGGGATCAGTTATGGGGCCTTCATTGTTCCGGGCTTGATCATGCTGTCGATTCTCACGGAAAGCATCGCCAACTCTTCTTTTGGGATTTATTTCCCGCGTTTTACCGGAACAATTTACGAGGTCTTGTCGGCACCGATCTCGGCAACCGAAATTTTGTTGGGTTATGTGGGCGCTGCGTCGACGAAATCGGTCATTCTGGGGGTGCTCATTCTGGCCACGTCGGCGTTCTTTGTTCCTTTGCATGTCATGCATCCGTTTGTGATGTTTTTCTTTTTGGTTCTGACGGCAGTGACATTCAGCTTGTTCGGATTTATTATCGGTATCTGGGCCGATGGGTTTGAAAAACTGCAGATCGTCCCGATGCTGATTGTGACGCCTTTGGCTTTTCTCGGCGGAAGTTTTTATTCGATTAGCATGCTGCCGCCGTTCTGGCAAAAAGTTTCGCTGACTAATCCGGTGGTTTATCTCATCAGCGGATTTCGCTGGAGTTTTTATGGATCGGCTGACGTGGGCCTGGCTTTGAGCCTTCTGATGATTTTCTTTTTTTTAGGTTTTTGTATTTTTGTTATCAATTGGGTTTTTGTGACGGGATATCGTCTGAAGAATTAATATGTCATTGCATATCAAAGATCTGACCGTTCGGGTGGGCGACAAAAATATCGTCGACCGGCTTTCTTTAACCGTCCCGGACCGTTCCGTTTTTGCTTTGGTGGGAGGATCCGGAAGCGGCAAGAGCACGACGGGATTATCAATTCTCCGGCTTTTGGCCCCGGGACTGGAAATCCAAAGCGGTGAAATCCTTTTTAACGGACGGAATCTTTTAAGTTTTTCTCCCGAGCAGTTAAGACAAGTGCGCGGGCAAGACATCGCCA
This sequence comes from Candidatus Omnitrophota bacterium, assembly GCA_031423615.1. Classification (GTDB taxonomy): domain Bacteria; phylum Omnitrophota; class Gorgyraeia; order Zapsychrales; family JANLHA01; genus JADLGJ01. The sequence continues at coordinate 10,369 of JANPFV010000117.1, read as the reverse complement.
TGGTTTTTCAGGAACCCTTGTACGCTTTTAACCCAGTTTTCACCATCGGCCAGCAGATCGAGGAAGTTTTTAGCGCGCATAGGAAGATGCCAGGAAGAAAGCGAAGAGAGGAAACTTTGCGGCTTTTGGATATCGTGGGTTTGAAGGAACCGGGACGTGTTTATAAAAGTTATCCGCATCAGTTAAGCGGCGGAATGCGTCAGCGGGCCATGATCGCGCAAGCGGTGGCTTTGAAACCGCAATTGATTATTGCCGACGAGCCGACAAGCAGTTTGGATGTGACCTTGCAGGCGCGCATCATTGAGCTTTTTGCCAAACTTCGGATGGAATTCAATTTGTCGGTGCTTTTGATCACTCATGATTTGGGTGTCGTTGAGCACATGGCTGATCGTGTGGGAGTCATGAAGGCCGGAAAGATTGTTGAAAACGCCGCCACAGCGGACATTTTTAAAAACCCTCAGGATTCTTATACCCGAGAACTTTTAGCTTATGCTCGTTGAACTTAAAAACGTTAAAAAATATTTTCAATCGGTCAAGGCCGTAGACGGAGTGGACCTGGCCATCACCCAAGGCGAGAACCTTGGACTCGTCGGAGAATCAGGTTCAGGAAAGACGACGCTGGGCCGCATCATTCTCAAGCTTTATAACCCGGATGCAGGGTCCGTTATTTTTGACGGCAAGGATTGGACTCCTCTTTCGGCCCGGGAACTTCGGCCGCTGCGAAAAAATGTACAAGTGGTTTTTCAGGACCCCTATAATAGTCTGGATCCCCGATACAGTGTCGCCGGCCTTTTAGGGGAAGCTTTGCAGGCCCAGGGTTCCAGTCATGATTTGAATCCGTCAGCGCAACAGGAGAGGATGAAAGAAATTTTGCACGCCGTGGGGTTGGGTGAGGAAACTTTGGATCGTTTTCCCCACGAATTTAGCGGAGGAGAGCGTCAGCGTATTGCCATTGCCCGCAGTCTGCTCATGAATCCTAAACTTTTGATCCTTGATGAAGCGGTTTCGTCATTGGATGTTTTAATTGCCGCGCAAATCCTTGTTTTGCTCAAGGATTTGCAGAAAAAATATAATGTCACCTATCTTTTTATTACCCATAATCTAAGGGTGGTGCGAAAACTTTGCCCCAAAATAGCGGTCATGTACAATGGCCGGATCGTGGAAACCGGGAACACCGACGATATTTTTAATAAGCCCTTGCATCCCTACACCCGCGAACTTTTAACGGCGGCTTTATCCTATCGCGCACCGCAAAAAGAAACGGTATACCATTTTGCAGAAAATTCTCGTTTAATTGATAAAGGAAACGGTCATTTTGTGATAAACTGAAAAAAAATATGTTTACTTTTTCCGATAGTTTTTGGCGGCGCTTGAATATCGTGGCCGGCCTTTTTGTAGTCTTGAGCACCTTTATGCTTTTGATCAAAATGGCCCATTTGGAAATCAAGGACTTGGATCTTTGGTTGCATATCGGCATGGGCCGCTATATTGTTCAGCATAATTTTCATATTCCTTCCGTCGATATTCTCTCCTGCACCGTCGCCGGGGCACCCTGGGTCAATCATGAATGGCTGTTTCAAGTTATTGTTTATATGATTTATAACCACTGGGGTGTAGAAGGGCTGATTATGATGCAGGTTTGGCTGGTGACGATCACCCTGCTATTGCTCTTATTTCTTGGCTATAACCGCAAAAATTTATTTTTAATCGTTTTCTCTTTGTTTTTAGTTTCTTTAGTTTATCAAAGCCGCTTTACCATCCGTCCGGACCTTTTCAGTTTGTTTTTTCTTGCGCTTTACATCGCAGTTTTGGGTTTGTTTATCCATCGAAAATGGTCGGTCTGGGTACTCTTTGCCATTCAAGCCCTCTGGGCGAACATGCATGGATTTTTCTTTTTGGGTCCGCTGATTGTGGGAATGAGTCTTTTGGCCGAATACATTAAACGGTCGCTTCCTCTCCCGTGGGAGTGGAACAAAATTGGGCGTTTGACGGACAAAGAATACCAGAGGATGTTTCTTATTTTAGGGCTGGTGATTTTGGCCTGTTTGCTGACGCCGACCGGTTGGCATGGGGCCGTTTATCCGTTTAAAATCTTTACGCACATAACCGGAGACTCAAAAGTTTTTTTTACGAGGATCGTTGAGCTGCAGCGGCCGATTACGCGGGACACGCTTTTTTCTATGCAAGATTGGTCGTATTACCGAATGCTTATTATTATTTCTTTTTTAAGTTTTATTTTTAACCGCCGTAAAATCGATATTGGGATTTTTTTCTTTTGGCTGTTTTTTCTTTTCTTTTCTTTGGCGGCGATCCGCAACATGGTTTTTTTCGCTTTTGCCGCTTATCTCGCTTTTGTGATTAATATTGCGACGATCCGCTTTAAGGATATCGTCCCGATCCGTTTCACTCACAAGAAATTCCTTTATATCACATCGGCCTTCGCCCAAGTGCTCTTGGTTGTATGGGCTTTACGTTTTTATAATGACGTAAACGGCAATGGATATTTTGATTTTGAAAAATATGAAAGAAAGAGTGAATTTGGCGGCGTTTCTCAGCGGCAATTTCCCATCAAGGCGACGCAATTTCTAGTAAAAAATAAAGTCCGGGGGAATTTTTATAATGATTTTAACTCCGGGGCGTATCTGGTTGGTTTTTGCTATCCCAACATAAAAGTTTTTATCGACGGGCGAACCGAAGTCTACGGGCCGGCTTTTTTCCAATACTATCGGGATATTCAGGAGTCGGGGGATGTCGAAAAGTTTAAAGCCGCGCTCAAGCGTTTTCAAATCACCGGTGTTTTTCTCAATACGGTGCAAAATCCTGCACCTGAATCCACGCTCAATTATCTTTACAAAAGTCCGGATTGGACCTTGGTTTATTTGGATTACGACGGACTTATTTTTTTGAAGAATACTCCCCTTAATCGGGATGTCATTGTCCATGAGCGTTTGGATCTTCCAACCTGGAAACCTAGAGTCCTGGATATTTACCGTCTAGGGGCTAAGCAGGTGACACCTTATGAAAGTCTGAACCGTGCCTATACTTTGTCGAGTTTAGGTTTTGATGAACAGGCGGCCTTGGAGGCGCGCGCGGCGATAGAAGTCAATCCCAGTTATGCCGGTCCTTACAAAATTTTAGGAAAAATTGCGGGAAAAAAGAAGGATTATCAGGCCGCTTATGATAATTTCCGGATCGCCACAGTTTTATCCTCGACGGACCAGATCGCTAGAATGAATATGGCTTTGGCCCTTAGCGATTTGAAAAAATATGAAGAAGCCGCGATCCAATATCGTAAAATTATTGAAATGTGGCCAACCAGCGCGAAGGCATATTTTCGATTGGCCAAGGTTGATATTTTTCTTAAACATTATGACAAAGCCTACAATGCTTTAAGCACGGGTTACAATTTAGATTCGGCGGCGAAAGATGATGTGTTGGAGTTAGGGGATATGCTTCAGGAAAATAAAGCGTATAAAGAGGCGCGAAAAAGTTATGAACTTGTCCTTAAACGGCAGCCTTTGTTAGAAGCTCCCTATTTGCGTATTTGCCAGGTTTATGAACGCACGGGGGAGCGGAGCAAATGTATTGATCTTCTGAAAGAGGGTTTGCAAAAGAATCCGGAAAGTAAGGAGCTCAAACTCAAGCTGCGGTCCTTGGGTATTCTCTATAAAAAGCAATGAAATGAGTTATAATGTCTGAATTAAATTTTATGGATCAATGAGGATGGGCCTATGGAACCCCGTGATGTTTTGACTTTTATTTTGGCGGGCGGCAAAGGGGAGCGATTGAATCCTCTGACCCGTGACCGGGCCAAGCCCGCTGTTCCCTTCGGCGGTATTTACCGTATTGTTGATTTTACGCTCAGCAATTGCGTCAACTCCGGATTGCGGCGCATTTATATTTTGATCCAATATAAATCTTTTTCTTTGCAAAAGCATTTGCTTGCCGGTTGGGATGTCGTTTCCAGCCAGCTCGGGGAATTTATCGACGTCATTCCTCCTCAGCAGCGAATCAGCGCAGATTGGTACCGGGGTACGGCTGATGCCATTTATCAAAATTTTTACGCCATCCGCGATCTTAATCCGCAATTGGTCATGGTCCTAGCAGGCGACCATATTTATAAAATGAATTATCAAAAAATGATCCAGTATCATCGGGACCAAGGCGCAGACATGACGGTTGCGTGTATTCCCATGCCCGCAGAAACCTCGGTTAACTTTGGCGTCATCGAAGTCAATAAGGACAATCAGGTTATGGGTTTTCAGGAAAAACCGCAAAACCCCAAGACCATCCCGAGTGATCCTTCCCGTATTTCTGCGTCGATGGGAATTTATCTTTTTAATACCCAGGCTTTGTGGGAAGAGTTGGAAGCGGATAATCGAAACTTGCTTTCGGAGCATGATTTTGGCAAAAATGTTATTCCGCAAATGATCAAGGGCAAACGTCGTGTCTTTGCCTATAATTTTGTTGATGAAAATAATAAGCCGCGCTACTGGCGCGATATTGGGACCCGCGATGCTTATTATCAGGCGAATATGGATCTGGTTAAACCCAAGCCGGAGTTTGAACTGTTTGATAAGCAATGGCCGGTGCGGACGTATCATTCCCAGTACCCGCCCATTAAGGTCCAGAATGCCGTGGGAGATAATGGCGCAGAAACTCCGGGGGCTATTTTTGATTCGCTCTTAGGCGGCGGGTGTTTCATCAATGGAGCAAAAGTTCGCAGTTCGGTCCTTTCGACCAATGTCCGCATTGAAAAACACGCCTCGGTTCTGAACTCGGTCGTTATGAGCGATGTCGTTATCGGTGAGCATTCCAAGATCCAAAATGCGATTATTGACAAGGAAGTCGTCATTCCGGCCCATGCGTCAATCGGTTATGATCTGGAATTGGACCGCAAGCGTTTTGACGTAACGACTTCAGGTATTGTGATTGTGGCGAAAAAATCGGCAGTGAAATGATATTTTATCCCTTATTCCTTGCAGGAATAAGGGATAAAATTTGAACGAGGAAGCAAAAGATATAGAGGCGAAAGGGGTTCAAATTTTATGATCGTTCATCCTAAAATCCGCGGGTTTATTTGTACGACCGCTCATCCCCAAGGATGTGCGGCCAATATCCGGGAACAAATTGAATTTGTTCAGAAGCAACCTAAAATTGATAATGGTCCCAAAAATGTTTTGGTGGTCGGTGCTTCCAATGGTTATGGTTTAGCGTCGAGGATAGTCGCGGCTTTTGGCTGCGGGGCAAAGACCGTCGGCGTCTTTTTTGAAAAGGAATCGGAAAATGATAAGCGGACCGCCACCGCGGGTTGGTACAATTCTATGGCTTTTGATGCTGAAGCCAAAAAGGCGGGACTGTATTCAAAAAATATCAACGGCGACGCTTTTTCCACTGCGATCAAGGAGGAAACGATCAAGGCGATTAAAGAGAATATGGGACAGATTGATCTTTTAGTATATAGCTTGGCTTCTCCCCGGCGCACGGATCCTAAAACTGGTGTTATTTATAAATCTACTCTCAAACCCATCGGTGATTCCTATACGAACAAATCCATTGATTTTGAAACGGATGCGATTATTTCCGTGACATTACCATCGGCTACACCGGAAGAAGTCGCAAATACCGTCGCGGTTATGGGCGGGGAGGACTGGGAACTTTGGATTGAAGCGCTGGAAAAAGAAAAATTGTTGGCTCCTCATGCGGTCACGGTGGCCTATTCTTATGTGGGTCCGGCGGTGACTCACGCCGTTTATCGTAGCGGAACAATTGGGGCCGCCAAAGATCATTTGGAAGCCACGGCCAAAAAACTTGATGAGCACCTTAAAAAGTACGGAGGACGCGCTTTTGTTTCGGTCAACAAAGCCCTCGTTACACAATCGAGTTCGGCGATTCCCTTTATTCCCCTGTATTTTACGATTTTGATGAAGGTTATGAAGGCCAAAGGATTGCACGAAGAATGTATCCAGCAAATGACCCGCCTGTTTGCACAACGTTTATATACCGGGCAACCCATCGTAGTAGACAGCGAAGGACGTATCCGGGTCGATGATTGGGAAATGCGCCATGATGTTCAGGCGGAAGTGGCCAAGATTTGGGAAACTGTAAGCAGTGAAAATGTTAAGGCGGTCGCGGATGTGCAAGGCTATCATGAAGGGTTCTTGAAATTATTTGGGTTTGGTGTTTCGAATGTGGACTACAGCGCAGATGTGAAGATTTAGGTCAGCGTCGTAAATCTGCTTTTAATTCCTGCACGTCTTTCTCTAGACTATTGAGCAGCTCATTCTGCTGAGTCAATATTTTCTTTTGGTCTTGGAGAACAGCGGTCAAAATTCCGGCAATATTCATAGGATCAACACTCCTTCGTCCTTCTGCGGCAATAAGATCAGGCACATCTTCAGCGATAAATCCGACGTGATGTTCATTAGGAGCAATTTTATAAGTGTAGGTGACGGGATTTAAATTTTCCAATGTCGCAATGGCTTGCGCTGGGGCAAGGGCGGAAATATTCTCTTTAAATTTTCTGCTCGAAGGCGTGGTCCATGCTCCGCCGGTGGTCAAATAAGCATTATTGGCCTGCGGACCAAACTGTAAGGGGTAGACTGGATTAGGCTGGCCGATACCGACGTAACCATTATTTTTTACTATAAGAATATCTCCGGGAGTAGCCGAGCCGGTGGATGTTATGGCTAGAAAGTCCCGGGTACTTCCCGATGGTAAAGTGATACTAAGAATAGCGCTTGGGTTGACTTCGTTGATTCCCAGTTTAGGATTGACGGGTAGCCCGCCGGTTGTTCCCTGGGCGAGAATAAAAGAATCCGCCGCGCTGATATTGACTGTCGTGTCGGAATTTCCCCAAACAAATGTCCGCTGGGCGGCGTTGGAAAGATTCATATACCGTCCTCCGACCCACGAATAGGGAGCGGCTGTTGTGTTGTGGTCTCCATTGGCAATGACGGAATAATTTGCGGTATTGGTAATGGAATTAAGCGAGCCGCCGGCAATGACCGAACTGATTGCAGCGGCATTATTAGCATTTCCACCGGGAATTGTTGCGTATTGACCGGAAGCGGTGTTGGATAATCCCCCGCCGATGGTTGACACATCGCCCGTTGCTGAATTCGTACTTCCTCCGCCTATGGTTGAGTAAGCTCCATTGGCTGCATTGGTAAATCCTCCGCTGATAAAACTATAACTTCCTGCCCCGGTATTACCTCGACCACCGACAATGGTAGCATAATTCCCACTGACGGTATTTTGATATCCACCACCGATGGTGGAATATTGAGCGCGAGCATTGTTGTTGCTTCCGCCAGAAATTGTCGAATAATTCACGTTAAAGGCATGGGGGGTGCAGCTATTTGCTGATAACTCATTGTTGTGTTGCCCGCCTGAAACCGTATTTCCCAGTCCGGCCGCAAAATTGCATCCTCCGCCGCTAACAGTTGCGTAATCCCCGCTGGCGCCATTCTCTACTCCTGAGACGGTGGCGTATTGACCGGAAGCGGTATTGTTCCACCCGCCTGTCACTACGGCATAAATCCCGCTGGCATTATTAGCAAATCCGCCGGCGATGGCGGCATAATTTCCTGTCACGGAATTGTCCTGTCCGCTCACGGTTGTGCCCACGGCAGAAGCGCGGTTATTTTTTCCAAAGGCATTGGAATAGTCTCCGATTGCCGCGTCATTGGTCAAACTGTTGGGATCTTCCATGGCGCGCAAGGCCGCTTTGCGCGGATACCACAGAAAGCGTTTGGCGGTGACCGTCCGTGGTACCGCCAGGAAATTGTAATTAACAACTGTCCCTGATCCAAACGCGCCCATGGCCAAAATTCCGCCGTCATTGTTGAGTGTTAATTTGAAGGGTGGTGTCGATGTTCCGATCCCGGAAAAAATTAAAGGATTGGTGGATGTGGCGGTGGGATAAATATAATTGCCGGATTGCGTCCAGGTGTTATCCACAAAACCCCATGTGCCGGTTCCCGCGATATTGTGGCAATAGTACAGGTTTCCTGTTGTGGCATCGGTTGCGAGGGTACCAACGACACATGAAGAGTTAAGATTAATGGTTTGTGGAATCAGGGTCAAACGATCGTAACTTCCCGCTGGCGCTGGGAAATATGTGAGCATGGAAATATTGCCCGCCCAACTCAACGACGTCAATGTGGTCAAGAGAATAAAGCTTGGCGCCAGAAGAAAGCGGGACATAAAAAAATGATGTCGGATGCTTGGCATGTTCATTCACCCAAAAGTTGTTTAAGATCGTTGATTTCTTTTTTGATGTTTTTTATTCTTTGATCTTGTTTATTGATCTGGGTTTGCTGGTTCTGTGCCACCTTGGTTAATAGCGCGATAAAGTCCAAGGCATTCAAAGAGGAACGGTTTTTCATGGCCACCAAGTCAGGGACATCTTCCGCAATAAAACCCACATTAGTTTGATCCGGGGTATTTTTGTAATGAAAGGTCACGGGATGAAGTTGGTCTAAAGTTTGTTCTGCGTCGGAAGATGAAAGCGGCTGGATGTGATTCTTTAACATGCGGCTGGATGGCTGCCACCAGACTCCGCTCGCCCCCACATAAGCGCCATTGCCATTGGATCCATTAGTCCCTACTTGCAGGGCGTAGGTATTATTTGCCGGTGTGGGTCGGCCAATTCCAATATAGCCGGAATTAGTGAGTAAAAGAACGTCACCCGACGATGCTCTCTTGATGTTAAGATAATCATCGGTTGTGGAATTACCGTTGATTTCTAAAGCACCGACGGGATTGATATCGCGAATGCCGACTTTGGGATTCCAAGGATTTCCGCTAAGTGTTCCCGGGGCAATAATAAAAGCATCAGGTGATGTAATTGAGATGGGAGTATCGGAATACCCCCAAGCAAATGCCCTCGCCGCCGCGGCTGTGAGGCGCATGTTTTTTCCTTCTACCCAAGAATAATCACCACCGGCAATGTTATCTGTCCCACCCAAGCCAAGTGAATAAGCGCCGCTGGCGGTATTTCTTTCGCCGCCAGCCAGAGTGGAATAGTCGCCGTTTGTGGTATTGGATATTCCGCCTCCGATTGTGCTGTAGTCGTTGTTGGCGTTATGGTTTTGTCCTCCCAAAATACTGGAAAACTGTCCTATCGCGGCATTTGTTTCTCCGCCGGAAATACGCGCATAGCCGAGTCGGGGGATATTATTCGCTGCTGTAAAATTGATGGTGTTATTTTCCCCTCCACCAATACCGGAATATTTAGCAGTGATGCCGTTGCTATTTCCTCCCGAAATAACCGAAGCGTATTCGCTGTTAGAATTGTTCAATCCGCCGCCGATTGTGGCATAACCAATTGTTACGCTGGCGCTGTATTGTTGGATAGTATTGCTTTGTCCGCCATTAATGTTTGAATACCTGGAAAATATATTATTTATCCGATTCGCCGCCCCGCCACCAATCGTGGAATAATTTCCCAGCACCTGATTATTTTGTCCTCCTAAAATGGCGGCATAATTGGCGGAGACAAGATTCGTTTGTCCGCCGGTTACGGTGGTGTATTGCCCGCTGGCGGTATTGTTTAGTCCGCCGGTTATCGCGGAATAATCACCGCTGGCGGTATTGGTTTGTCCGCCGATGACGTTGGAATATTGTCCGCTGGCAAGGTTTGTATCTCCTCCTCCCACAACGGAATAATTTCCGCTGGCGGTAGAATTTTTCCCCAGCGCGGCGGAATAATTGCCCATATTAGCATCATCCCATTGCGTGCTACTGACATATCCGGCGCGAAAGGCGGCTTTACGCGGATACCAAATCAACCGACTGCCAGCACCTAAACCATTGGGTAAAATAATACCGCTGCTAAAGATCCCGGTGGCTAGGATTCCCGCATCATTGACGAGAGTCAATTTGAATTCTGGGGTGGTTGTTCCTATTCCCACATGCAAGGCTGGCTGGGTTATCCCGTCGGTTAAAAAAATATCGTTAACACTTTGTGTCCAAGGTTGCGAGACTGATCCCCATGTTCCTGTCCCGAAAACACTACGGCAATATTGAGGATAGCTTGCTGAGTTAACATAGAGTGTTCCTATGACGCAGGAACCGGTCAGATCGGTTTGGCGAGGAAGAAGTTGGACCTGGTCATACTCTCCGCTTATGGATGGATAATAGGTTTTCAGAGTCATATCAGACGCTTCTATCCGGGAAGGAAAGAGGGATAAAAGAATGATCATTGATCTGAAAAGAAGGGTGGTGATATTTTTCACCTGTAAATCCTCACTATGTTAAAAAACACTTTACCCTGTCCGTCGACACTATTAGTCGACGATATAATGTGCCTTCTGCTGTCACTTGCGTCGTACTTAAAACAATCTTTTACTTCTATCAGATTTTA
>JANPFV010000116.1:0-14230 GCA_031423615.1 Candidatus Omnitrophota bacterium | reverse complement strand
AAAAATTCCTCGACGCTGTGAAGCGTTGCAATGCGTTGAATATCGATACACGCAACGCTCCTTTAAAAGCTAACATGTTGCAACATAATCTGTTATGCATTAATTTTATCGGAGAGATGACCATTTTTAACAAAGTCCTGTGTTTAATTATATTCTGCGTTTTTTTGAAAAGAAATACAAAAATACGATTTTTTTGTTTCTTTGTTTTTCCTTTAAATTTTAAAAAGATGGTTATCGGGAGACTCTCTTTTCGACTTTTTACCCCCTTAGTTTTTAACGACGCCAAGGGCAAGCCAGAGGATCCCCAACAAAGAGACCTTCGTAAATATACGCTACGCTTGACCAATATGACTCAATTAATGTTTTTCCAGAAGTGTATTGTTTCATTAATGTATACGGATTTGGAAACTTATTCATATCGGCGCTTGGTTCAGTAACAGTTCCAAAACTTCCTGTTAGTCCCGCATTAATGAATTCCAGTGCCGTTGTTTGAATATTCCAAGACTCCGTTAAAACTCCTCCGAATGACGTAAAATTATCGCCTACCGCGCCAGGTAAATATCCGTTGGTGGCAAGATCATTTACTTTTGACAAACCCTGAAAATAAAACAAAATACCATACGTGTAAGCCAAACTGTTAGCGGATTTGATTTGAACATCTAAAGAGGGATGAATCGCGTTACCTAAGATCGTTGCTGGATTAAAATAAGGTTCTATTGGGTTTTTCAAATAAATTGCGGCACGTATATTTCTAATTGAATCCGAGGTTTTCATTAAGAAACCTTTGCCGGTTGGATATGTTCGTTCAGAGGCTTTGCCACGGTCAATGAGGGCTTTGGCCGCCTGAATAGACCCTGCCGCCAATAACATGCTTGGCCTTTGCCCAAGCACAGAAAATGGTAATCTTACATCATAAACAGCGCCAACAGTTATAGGCACAGGGGGGATTGCAAGTTCATTGAAGAATACATTTGGCTGATAATGGATTGTGATAGCCGTAGTGATGGATGTGTCCTTAACTCGGTAAGGAGCAACCCATGCGATAGCAATAGCCTGAACATATCCTGGGAGTTTGGAGTCAACTTGCTCCATAATAGGTGCAAACTGGGCAGGAGTCAAGGTTACGATCTTAGGAACGTTAAGATGTACGATATTTGATTCTGGAATGCCGCGCACAGTTCGATAATAATCACCCACGGCCACGCTATAGGGATCACTATCATTGATTAATAATCCTATTTGCCAAGGAGCCAGCCCGGTCGTCGGTAATTTTGTCGCCGGACCGGGGGGAAAATAAAGGAATTTACGCAAAATCGCCATGTCAGCCGTATTAACAATTCCATCGCTATTGAAATCAGCGGCAGCGCTCAACCGACCGGTACGGTATACACTATTAAATGCCGCCACATCTTGTTCAGTAAAAGTATTATTTAGAGAATTGAGGAACATCACCCTAAGATATATCGAAGCAACCTGGATAATAATAGCAAGGTCTTTCTCATCTACAATATCATCGCCATTAATATCGGAGGCAACGATCTCTGGATTGTTATAAAATACCGTCTTTCCAAACATGGTCTTTAGCAAATTGACGTCCTCAGAATCAATCTTACCATCATTATTAAGATCGCCAATAGCCACCCTTCCATTCGCCCTAGCGAACAACGCGCCAAATATTTTCTGGTCAATAAAATTGAGAATGCCGTCACCATTATAATCAATAGCTTTGCCAAGAGGCGTGGCGGCATTATTGGAAAGATAAGCTTGGTTAAATAACGCCATATCTACAAAATTGACACGGCCATCATGATTAAGGTCGCCCCTCGCTGGATCCAAATTTTGCCCATATATTTGATTTAGAATAGATAAATCCCCAAAATTAACCACCCCATCTCGGTTCGTATCCGCTTTCCTGGCCATCAACTCGCTATGGATTATTCTTTGACCTAAATAACTTCTGAGCTTATCGACATCTTTATTGTCAAAAAACCTATTGGGATCGATATCCCCTTTCAGGACTAGGCCATCGTTTGTCACAAAGTTATCATTTGTCATCGCGATGGTATCATTAATTATAGAAGAGTTATATACCGCCCACACAAGATCAATAAGTGCCTTGTCATTTTCATCAACCATTCCATCCCCGTTAAAGTCTGCCTTAATCGCAAGCGGAGTATTGATAACCTTGGACCCAAAGGCCTTACTAAAAAGAAGCTGATCCGCGGCGTCAACTCTACCATCATTATTCAAATCTCCGTCGCAAATATTGCCAATACCATCCCCATCACTGTCTTCTTGTTTAGGGTTAGAAGTATTAATACAATTATCGTAAGCATCGGGGATACCGTCGTTATCGATATCGCCAATAACGGCATAAGCTGATCCACTGGCAGATAAAAATAGAGCCAAAAAAAGTAAATGCTTTACCATGTCCCACCTCCATTATTTTTAGCACACGAGTTGAGATTTTTTAAGGATATATATAAGGATAACATCCTAAAACCGCGAAAACAAATTTGGCGAGGCAAAACCGCGAGACAGCGATGTTTTTTGTTATATCTTCGCAAATTTTAGTATTTCCTGGTTTTTCATGTTTTTCGTATTGTCGGCACAGTAAGAATGATTAAAAGAATAAACACCGGCCCGATAGGAACCGCATGACGCGGTACAATGGCAAACAGCGAATACAATGACACATGACATATGGCAATACCCCCGAGGAAAAACAGCAACACCGCACTGGGGTGATCATGTCTTACGGGGTCCATTAAATAACGGTGGTTTTTCAAAAGAAATAAAAGGGAAAAAACGATAGAAAACAAAGACAGTGTGCCCACAGTAAAGCGTAGTATCGACGGGCCCCATCCTTGATTGAAAATTCTTTCCAACCAATCCGGATAAGCGACAAAACCAATCTGAGTGGTTTCCCAATAGAACATATGTATCCATTCTAATCCTGTCAGCAATAAATATTGCAGGGGGTTTTCATGAATCCTAGTAAACGCAGCAACTCTAAATTGATGATTTTGTTCTTTGGGTGGATAATGGGCTATGATTTCATAATTCTTCTGCGCGCCCAAATACTCTGCTTTTCTCACATTCCAGGCTTCACAATCCACGGTAGAAAAAATACGCTTGCAGCCTTCTTCTGTCAAAAGGGCCGAGGCGACTGCTGCTCCAAAGGCATGAGCATCCATGGGCATAACCCGACGGGCAGCGGAACCATAAAAGGCCCAGCTGGCCCGGTCAGTCAATACAAAAAGGCCGTTATATTTCTTATTCAATGCTTTGTATCCACTCAAGCATGATCCAAAAACCAGCAATGTCGTAATAATAAAAATCAAGGTGTTGTTCCTTACCTTTGGGTTCAGAATGGCCCTGAGGACAAAAGGGATTATGAGAATGGGAAAAATCATTTCATAAATTCCTTTGATCATGGTGATCCCGATACAGCACCCACCAAAAGCCGCCCCGCGGATTATCATCGCGGCGTTCTTATCAACTTGCATTTTTCTCCACGCGCTCGAACCAAAAAGAATTAATCCCAAAATAAAGGAATACGTAACTCCTTCCGAAAACAGGCTAAAAGCGGAATTCACAATAGCCGGAGAAATCCCCATGTAAATGACTGCACTTATCATCAGCCCCATCGATAATTTTCCTTGCTTGAGAATAGTTAAGAATAAACTTCCCGAAACCAAGAGCAAGATCAACTGAAAAACTTTTAAAACCCCCAGATAACCACCCTTGCCTGCGATGGTCATGCTAAGAGCAATGAGGAAAGGATAAAATGGTTCACGATTAGGACCAGAAATAAAATATTCTTTCCATCCGTTATCATGAATCCGGATCCCTAAATCGACAAAACTTTGCGCGTCATACATGAGAATGGGTTGAGTCATGTAAGCAATGTACGCCCAGTACAGAATAACCAGGGCGATGATCATCTGGAGTATACAAGACGCCGGATTGAAAAAAGATGGCGGGACAGTTTTGGATAGCGCAGTGAGTTTAGGCATGGATTGTTTGCGACGGCGAACCATAAAAACTTGCCCATCGTGTTGGATTAATAATGGTCATTGCTTAATTATTTTGGAAATTGGCCGATGACAACGTCCCTTAATATATCAAATGTCTGAGGATCCATAGGTGTTTCTGATTCCAGCTGGCCAAATTTGGTGAATTTTTTATTTATGCCGGAAGAAAAAGAAAATTCTTCTTCCATCGTCCCCGCTTCGGAAAAAACTTTCACCGCCTCTAACTGCCCGGCGCTAAAGATATGCTCTTCCATTAATTTTCCTGTCGGCGGATTAAACCATTGACCGGCTCCGTCTGGTAACCCATTCATATAGGGTTGCTGATAGGACAAGTCGCCCTCCGGGGTATAGCCTTTCATTAAGCCGTGGCGTTTGTGATCTTTGACCGGCACTTCAAAACCCAGTTTACCGTTGTCGTAAAAAGCTTTTTCAATGTCCTGGCCGTCCTTGTTTTTTTTAGTTTGAGCGGGCAAAAGGCTAGGGCGATGGGGGGGATCGTATTAATTTCTGTCTGGGGTGATTGCGCCACAGCAAAATATTCATTTTCTTCCTGCGCTGTTTTTCTCTTTTCTTTTTTAGCATTGATGTTATCCAAGTCAATAGGATTGGTAAAACGGCTTTTGTTTTGATACGGCGAACCGCCCTTAGCCAGGGTGATGTTGGGAATCCGATCATGCCCATAAATGATCAAATGCTCATCGGCGCGCTTAACTTCTAAAATTAACCGCGCCGGTTCATTGCTAAATATTTTCTTGCCTTTCACCATAAATGGACCTAAACAAAAAGTGTCATTGGCTACAAACTTGAATTTGACTTCAATTTGGTTTCCGCGTACTTTATAAATTCCCGTTCGCCCTGGTTTTACAATGGAATGGCCCGTCTCTGTTGTCGTTCCCTCCGATGTTGAATACGTTATGTCGTCATAGCGATAGACCGTGATTTCATAAAAAACTGTACCATTGGGTTGGAAGTTGAATCTGACTGACTCAACTTGCGAAATATTCGATTGTTTTGGGTCGAGCAGAAAAGCCGCCTGCCAATCTCCTTGAACATCGACATTCGATGAAGGTAAACTAGCGAAAGTTTCGTTTTGCCAAAAGCAAAAGATCAGGGGTATTATTAAAAATATCGTGGATAGGAATGGAAGAAATATTTTCATGGATAGGATTTACTATTCCGATGATGATTCTAGGAAAATCGCTAATCCAGGGTGATCATTTTAAAATAATTGTTGAGAAACGTCCCGGCACGTTGGATCACCATATGTTAGCCCTTCCCTTTTTAGTTTAAATAAATTTAATGTCCGCAAATCATCCCCGGGAAAGAGGGATTTATTTCTTGCCTAATCCTTTGTCCACTCTTGCTGATACATCTTGTACACTTTTCGTAATTGCCGCATTAAGGAGCCGGATGAACCATTACCAACAGAGGCCATGCCATTATATTCGTGGTTCCATTCTGATTTATCGGGATTAATATTTTGGTGCCAGGAATTGCCGTCCTCCCACCAGTTATCTACCCAAGCAAAAACAAATCCGCCGATGGCATTGCCCGGCGTTTTCTGCCCCTTGCGATGATTGGAAATATCTTCCCAACTCCGCTTATGAACCTTGGCTTGAGAATCTTCATACAATTGCCCGTCAATAACAAGCGGATGACCGGTCCCAA
The DNA here is from genome assembly GCA_031423615.1 of Candidatus Omnitrophota bacterium. Lineage (GTDB taxonomy): Bacteria > Omnitrophota > Gorgyraeia > Zapsychrales > JANLHA01 > JADLGJ01. Next base: position 8,525 of record JANPFV010000116.1, on the reverse strand, counting down.
ATTCAGTGAGCATGACTGGCCGGTCCCAGTCCCGGGCTGTTTTGTTCCACATTTCATTAAACCCGTTGTAGGCATATAAATTGAGTCCAAAAATATCAACTTGCGGCGCATACTGGGCGTAAGACTTTATCAGTTCTGAGCCGCCGTTACTAATTGCGACGGGATGATGATGCTTATCAATTTTTTTAATCAAGGCCGCGGCTTCGTTGACAAATCGCGCATAGGCTTCGGGTTGCCTGCTGGCTTGGGTATGAGGAAAAGGCAGATTATTTTCATTTCCCAAAATCCACATCAGAACATAGGGTTCGTCCTTATGTTCGCTGACCATATCCTCGACGGATTTGAGCATATTGGCCCGTTGCACAGGGTTAGTGTAATCGGTCCCTACATTCCATAAAGCGCCGGTGCCGACTGTATAGGCGCCCAAAAAATCTCCCATCGCGACCATGATCCCAAATTTAGAATACAGTTCTCTTAAAATTTTTTTCTCCGCTACGGCGGGATAATTGGACGTCTTGCTGGAGGACGTGTTGAGGGCCATTAAGGCAGGATCATCCGAGACATGATGGTAAACGCGAATGGTATTGACTCCCATATCCCGCATCAGTTGAAAATCGCCAATGTCCTTTTCGTCGGCATCGCGAATATTGTTAAAGTTGGCGTCTACCCAGGTCTGGTAAGCAAAATCATTGCGGCCGTCGTGATCGTCATCGACCATTTCCCAATTGCGCCGGGTATTATTGTGGGGGCTTTCGCCGATTGTATCCGGAAAATAACACATTCCCTGAATAAAAAAAGGTTTTCCATCGACTAAAAGCTCCCAGCCTTGGGACGTTTTATGGGTTTTTACGATCGCCGCTGATGCAGGTAAACAGCATCCGGTAAGAAACAGGATGATAAAAACCATATTAAAATAGTTAAACTTCAAATGACGTTTATTCATATGACCAGTCTCCCTGCGTTGTGTTGACATTTTTATTTAAAAAAATCCGGGACATTGACTTTTAAAAAACTTAATGTGTCCCACTTATTTTATAAACCGGCTTGACCGCTGCGATAAATGGTTTGCCGACGATGTCAGTGTATTTGACCAATTCCGCTAAATTCAATTTGTTTAAGCCGAAGACGGCTTTTTCTTTACTGATTTCATTCCTGGCCAGGGAAAGAAGAATTTTTTCCGCTTCTATAATCGCGGAAGACCGCACAATGCGAAACGGCATATTTTGGGCCGTTGATGTCCCTTTGATGCTGTTCATTTGACACTGATATTGGGGAGTAAATCCGCAGAGTTGGATCATCGGTGACGACGCGGCGAGGTCAAACTTAAGGTCGGGATATGGATATTTTGTAAACAAGCCCATGGCTAAGGAAGAATTCAAGCTAAGATCGCCTGCCGACGCGACTGCAGAAAAACCTTGAGTGATTTGAATGGGAAAGCGGTCGATGGCCAGGCCTTCCCCATACATATCCCCAAAACCCACGACCTCTAATTTATAACCTTTCACCGGCGGGAGTTCGGCGGGTACGACGATGCGGTGTTCCTTTTCCCACTGCTCCATCGAAACGTCTTTGGCGGGCAGCGTGTAGTTTAATTCGCACTGGTTCTTCACGCAAACGCTGGCCGGCTGATTTTGCGGCCGGCAGGATTTGTCGCAACTCCCAGTGCATTCTTTACGGATATGGACAAGCTCATCGATATGAGCTTTGTTGATCGGCCCCCAGCATTCACAACATAAAACACCCGCGGTACAGTCATCATCGCTCTGGCAGGACAGGCATTCTGGTTTTATTTGCCGGATATATTGAGCGTGGCTGAAAACCAGACACACAAGGACCATCAGACCCGCAAAAAATATGACTCGTACTTTGATTTTCATACTATTCGATTTTACGTGCTAAATCCCCATGTGTCATCATCAATTCCTGTAATTTAATAAACGCAGAAAGGGACACGCAATCGAAGAAAATCCGGGACACTTTGATTTTAAAAAAACTCAATGTGTCTCGGATTTACCGGATTTTCATTTTCGCAACTTTTTCCAAACCCAATATCCGCCCCAGAAAAGCAATGACCAGAACACAACGGGCAAAAGGAAACCAATGACGATAATGATTGCATTAAACGTATTGAGAGCCGCTTCGAGAGCGGTCCGCAAGGTGCCGCGAAAACTATCGATGACGGAAAAACCCTTGGCAACCGGCACAATGGCCTTTTCATAAAAGCTGACCGTGACCGTTGCCATGGCCGAGACTTGGGAAAGATATTTCAGCCGCGCTTCCATGGCTTCAATCTCACCCGTCACGCGGCTCAGTTCGCGCTCGACTTCCAAAAGATCGCTGACTTTGCCCGGTTTTTCTGCGGCCAATACACTCAACCGATCGCGAATGGTGCGCATATTTCCCAAACGGGCTTCGGTATCAACGTATTGGCCGGTCACATCGTCGGCTTTGCTCGTTTCGCTTTGCACTTCCCCAAAACTTTTAATTTCCATCAAGGCCATATCCAAATTCGTTGGCAAAACCTGAAAAATAATATTGCCGTTGGAACCATTGTCATATTTATTGACTTGCGAGTTTAAAACCAGCCCGTCGAATTTCTTTACCGTATTGGTTATGGCCTGTTGGGCCGCCAGATAATTTTTGACCAGAATTTTTAAATCCACCGTACGGATTATTTTGCGGTCGGCGATTTCGGTGGCGATACTTTTTGAAGGACTTATAACTTGAGGTTGAGTGCCCATGATGTTGTAATTGGAGGACTGATAATAAGGCTCGTATTGAGTTGTGGTGCCTAGCTCAGCCGTTTGCCCTGACATATACTTTGCGGCATCGCGTAGACGACCTTGAATTCCCCTCTGAGCATATTGTTGCAGCAATATTCCCCCGACGATCACAAAAATGACTAACAAAACGGCCATGCGGCTAACTTCTGGTAATTTAAATCGACTCATTTTTTTCTCCTCCTTGATTCCTAAACGTGCCATTGATTTATCCATTTTATTTTCCCAGTCCGCCGAGCTCTCGATTTTCGGCCATAAATCCAAAGCCTGTTTAAGACGCAACAGTTGGGCCTCATATGCCCGCAATTCTGCGGAATTCTTCAGCGCCGATTGGATTGCGGCATTGTCGTGATCGGACAAAATTTCTCCATCGACGGCTTGTGAAAGCAATAATTTGATATTCTCGTCGTTCATAGTTGACCTTCTTTCAGTATAAAGGCCAACTGGACCCGTAAATTTTCTTTGGCCCGAAAAATTAAAATTTTGACCTTGTCCACTGAACATCCCAAGGCTTGACTGATCTCGTCGTAACTGAAATTTTCATAATGTTGAAGAATGATGGCTTGCATCTGTTCAGGCGGTAAAAACTGGATGGCTTCGCGGACATGATCGCCGGCTTCTTTTTGGTTTAAATTATCCCGGGGCCCCTCCCCTAATTCTCTTCCCCCAAAAATTTTCGCATTGTCATTATGACTTTCATTGACAAATCGTGAACGTTGACGGATGACGTTAATGCAGTGGTTGCGGGCAATGGTATAAAGCCATGTGGAGAATTTGACATTGTTTTGCGGTTCGTATGCACTGGTAAAAAGGGACATAAAAACTTCGCCGGAAACATCCTCCGCCTCGCTGCGGTTGCCGAGCATGCGCCAACAAAAGTTTAATATGCGATATTTATACCTCAGAAAAATGGTTTCCAATGCGTCCTTGCGGCCGGCCTTGTATTCGAGCATCAACTGTTCGTCGGACTGTTCCATTGCGGTTTCTTTGTCCCTTCAGAAGGTTAATCGGAAAAACAGGGCAAATGTTACAAAAAATATTTTCGCAGGACATTCCAAAGAATGCCCCCCCTTCTATTTGAGACTTTAAACTCCACTTGGAACGCATGTCCAGATGGATAGCAAGCTTTTTTGTAAAAGGCCACAGGACAGGAAATTCCTCAATGGAATAGCGGTGTCTTTTCGTCAGGTGAGTTTAAAGGTCTTTGTCTAAATTCGCAGAATGAAAGCATCCTTATATTTCGTTTTAATTTCCGGCAATTTTGCGGCGGCTTCATCTTTGGAAGTAAAAGGTCCGGCGAGAACACGGTATTTGATTCCCTTGTCTCCCAGATCGGTGGGAACTACATATCCGGGAATGCCTGCGGCGGCAAATTTGTTGGCGGCCTCTTGGGCCTTGGCTTTGTCATTGAGTGACATGATTTGGATGGCGTATTGGGAAACGGGTGCGGACGGGGACGGATTGGGTTTTACGATTTCTTGGGGCGGCAAATAGGTCGCCACCTGTTGAGCTTGCTGATATTCTCTTTCCAGGCGTTTGTCCACCCGGGAATGTCTTTGGTTTTTATAGGTGAGAAGCAAGGCGATGGATAACGCGACCGCAAGAATAGATAAAATGATGATCCAAGACTGGGATGAATTTTTCATATTACACCTCGATAAAGTTTTAAATAAATAATTTTTTTAAACCCGGTTTTTAACCCTTTAATTTTTTTGTGTCCCCGACGGAATGAGGGTGATCAAATTATTGAAACGATCGGAAACCTCCTTGGCCAATTCGTCCTCGGGCCGCACGACGATGGTGCGCTTGGAACCGGTGATGAGGATTTCGTCGACTTCCGTGATGATGCGGCTAAACGGATTGACCATGTCGTAGGCCAGTTTAAAGGCCAAGAGCACAAAAGTAAATAAGGAAAGAAAAGTAAAGAAAACGGTAGTATAAAACCATCGGGCGATACAAGGGCCTACCAGGCTATAGGATTGGTGTAAAACGAGCTTGCTGACTTCGGCGCTCATGAAGAAAGTGATCAGAAGAAGAATGAGAGCAATAACAAAAAGCGGGGCCGTGATCAAAAAAACAATCTGCATCTGGTACTTATTGTTGATTGAAAAAACATTACGTTTATTTTGTGATGACATGCTCTCTCCTTTTTATTTTTACTTTCTGCCCCATTATAATGTCGGATTTCTAAAAAGTAAAACATGTCTTAATCTTCCTTTAATCTTGTCTTTAGTACAAGATAAAGGGAAAGCGAGGGTTAAATTATGAGAAAACAACGTGAAGACTTAAGCAAGTTCGATCATATTAACGAAAAAATAGCCAATAGTTCTCCGGTTGGAAATGATATGCCGGGACTCAACGTCGGAAAATCACGATAGTTCAAAAAATTTTAAAATGACCAATTGGAGCGCGCCGCAAGACCGCAGTGAAGACCTGGTTAATTTGAATGACCCTTTTATCCAACAACCGGAGCGGGAAACTCAGGTTCCGCCTGAACTCACCCAGGAGCGCGAAGATGGATTTGCGGCCAAAAATGATCTTTCCGAAACCGCGGAAGATTTGGCGCATTTGTTTGAACGCGAACGTAAAAGCAGAAAAGGCCGATAGAATTAATTAGAGAAGTTCTTTAGAATTCCTCATCGACCTGCATTTTTTCTTCCGGTTGTCCCGGTTTGGCGGGTTTTTCCCATTCTTCCCAGGCGGTCAAGTGGTTGAGAAGAAATTGGATTTGCCTTTTAGCATCGGCGCTTTTGAACTTTATAACGTCGTCAATAAACTTTTCTTGGATTTCACAATGATGGGTCTCGCCGAAGAGCAACCGGTAATCTTCGTAGTCGGCTCGAAAAGAAATTTCGGTCAATTCCTGTTTGAGTTTCATTTCTTGGATGATTTTATTAATCGCATCGATGGCTTCTTGGCTTTGGGGCATGGTCTAATCCTTTGGGAGAGGTTGATTTATGTTTTTGCCTTTTTAAATTTACTTGTGCCGGGCAAGACGCCTTTAAAACATAAAATGAACCAGATAATAGCTTCAGCAAGGAAAACGATTTGTCCATAGGTGTAAAAGAATTGTTGCGAAGCATTTTTGCCAACATCATATCCTTGATCAAAAGTCATTGGCGGTTTGTTAGACGCGCTAAATCCCCCGATAAATCCCCCCACGATCATATTTATGAGTATGGTCACGGGCAGAAACCATAAAAGCGAAACGATAATCCTTAAAGCTACATTTCTTTTCTCGAGCGCTTGTTGTGAAGAGGAAATCGGATTGTCCATGAGGATCCTTTCTGGAGAATGTTTTTCGAGTAAAATTTTACGCATTATATCCTAAAGTATTCTGACGGTTCAATAGGATTAGATGATTTATCAATAATCAACATCCACACCAGCTTGAGCGGCAAATGTGTTATCAGCTATGACCATACTTAACATAGTCAATACCGAGTTCTTCCATGCTTTTTTTCATGTCCGGCACAAATCCGGGCGGAGTTTCAGAAAAGAATGCATCCACCATGTCCTTTTCGGAAATGGTGGTCCGCTTTTGCTCGCGGACAAGTCCTTCCGCTTTGCGGCTGACTCTGATTTCGGCGATACCCCGGATTAAAGCCGGGATCTGTTCGAGAATATGTAAAAATTGTTCCTGAGTGGATTTCTCCCAAGTGATTTTTTCTTGCGGCTCAGTCATAAGGACCTCATTGAGAATGATGGTTAGAAATTTCTTTGGTTTTAAAAATACGTAAAAGATAAAACAGGACGGGTAAAAACATTAAGGCGCCCAGCAGAAGCGACCACGCCAGAATCGCAATAGTGGCGGCCGGGGCCGCGGCGGCAAATAAAGAAAGTTTTTCCCCGTTTGTATAGAATAAGACATTAGGAAAAATGATAGCGACCCAGGCCAATAGCACCAGACTCACCTGAAATCCGGCGACAAAGCGGATGTCCCAATCGGCCACTTTAGGCTGGAGGATTTTATGCCAGAACATTCCGGTCATGACCGTAGCAAAAACAAAGCAACCGATGCTGACGGGATTGGTAAAAAATGTTCTAAAAAGATGATGGTGGCTCACTTCAGCTAAAAGGAAAACGATACTACCCGCGGCGAGCAAAACGATGTTGGTGATCTTGGCGCGTTTGATGTAACTGTTGCGCAGGACTGGCTCCTCGCTTTCTCCGATCAGGTAAACGCTGGCTAAGTAGGGTCTGCTGAAAAAAGATTTTTTACGTTTAAGAATTTGCACGGGCGATGGATCGGCCCCGATTTTTATTTTACCCCGCAGCTAATTGCACCCGGGCCAGAGCGATCTTCAAATTCTTGGCTAGGAAGCTCAGCCGTACCCACATCTCGCTTCCTTCTCGATAATGATACCGAATTGCGTTTAATCCATAATGTTCTTTCGTGTTGCCGATATCTCCCTCGATTAAATTCCGCTCCCGCTGTTTTCGCCGCATGTATTGTTCCTGCTTCTTCGTATTTGGATTCTTTCGTCCCAACGGCTTAAACGCGTCGCGAATATTCTCTTTCTTCAAAAGTTCCCGGTTCGCACGATTGCCATACAGCTGATCCCCCGTCAAACTCGCCGGCTTTTTCCCAAAACGTTCTTTATAATTCTTGATCTGTTTCTCGACGATATCTACACTCGCTTCCGAATAATTCTCATGCCGAAATTCATCCACAAACGTCATCCCGTCCACATGACTAAGACTCACCCGCGGCCCAAACTCTACCTCTTTCCCGCCGCCTTTGCCGCGCTTGATGGGGCGCACATATTCCCGCCACCAACTCACAATCCGCTCGTCAATCTTATTGACTTTCAACTTGTACATCGTATGCTGCTGTTCATAAATCCTCGTCGCTATCTCAACTTTCTTCTTAATCTCTTTCTGCACAAAATAATCAAATTTGTCCATCCGCGCTGTGAGCTGCGCCAAATTCCTTTTCACAAATTGCAGCATCTGCCGCTTGGTCCGCTCGATATCTTTCTTCGTCTTTTGCTTTCTCTTCGCAAAATTTAAATACAACTTCTTCGCCTTACGCGCGTAGGTCCGCACTTTCTCTCCCGTTTTCCTACTCATATCTTTGATCTGCTCAACAATCCATGTACGCACATCATTGAGCAACCCAATATCATTTGGATACTTGATCTTCTCCGGCGCTACCGTCGCATCCACCAACATTCCTTTGCCTTTGATGATCTTCTTCTCAATTAACATCCGGTACGTTTTTTCTTCCAATTCTTGCATAAACTTGGGGCCCAATTTATGCCGTATCTTTGTCAATGAACTCGGATCTAATTGCTTGCTCGTCGTGAATCCTTCCATCCCGCAAAACGCCTGCCAATACACATTCTCCTGCAACCCCAACACCACTTCCACATCGCTTAACGTCGTCATATGCTTTAATAAAATCAAACCTATGGCCAAGCGTCCATCGAGCGCCGGTCGCCCTCGATGCGAAAATCTCTCTGCATAGGCCGCTTCCAACTCTCCCCACGGGATCAAATCTTTAATCTTAAGCCACCGGTTATCTTCCGCAAGTTCCCCGCCAAACGGCAATAACTCCTTAAAAAGATATTTCTCTTCCCGGTCTTTCCCTCGATACATGGCTTTTCCTTTTTTATTAGTGCACGGTTTTTAAGGCTTTTTACCATTTTCCCTTGCACTTTTTTTCTTGTTTCGCCATGTATTTTACCGCATTCCTCGTCGACATTATACTACTAATCATCTTTTTTCAGCAGACCCTAAGTA
>JANPFV010000115.1:0-33676 GCA_031423615.1 Candidatus Omnitrophota bacterium | reverse complement strand
TTCTCTCGTCTCATAAGTGATATTCATGGCTATACAAATATATAATTCACTCACCCAAAAGCTCGAAGAATTAGTCCCGATTTCAGGTAAAACTATTCGGATGTATTCCTGCGGTGTCACCGTCTATGACAAATGTCATATTGGTCATGCGCGCAGTCTCTACATTTTTGATGTCATTCGCCGCTATTTGAAATATCGCGGCTACAACGTCCACTTTGTCCGCAATATCACCGACATCGACGATAAAATCATCAACCGCGCCAATGAACTTAAGAAAACCAGTGAAGAAGTTTCCACGCAAAATATCAAGGATTATTATGCCGACATGCACCGGCTGGGAGTAGAAAAGGCTGACATCGAGCCGCGCGCGACGGATAATATCTTGGACATGATCAAGTGGATTGAAACCTTGATTAAAGATGGTTACGCTTATGAATCGCAAGGCGATGTTTATTTTAGCGTGCGCAAGTTCCCGGAATACGGCAAGCTTTCCGGCCAGAGTGTAGAGCATATGCTGGAAGCGGTCCGCATCGAAAAAGGCGAAAAGAAAAACGATCCGCTGGATTTTGCTTTATGGAAAAAGTCTAAAGACGGCGAACCGTTTTGGAACAGTCCGTGGGGACAGGGCCGGCCGGGTTGGCATATTGAATGTTCGTGTATGAGTTTGAAACATTTGCAATGCGAAACGCTGGACATTCACGCCGGTGGACGCGACTTGATTTTTCCCCATCACGAGAATGAGATCGCGCAGTCGGAGGCGTTGACAAAGAAACCTTTTGCCAAATATTGGATCCATCACGGTTTGCTCACGATCAATGGCCAGAAAATGTCTAAGTCGTTGGGGAATTTCATCACCATTGAGGAGGCCGTGAAGAAATATCCCGTTGATGACTTAAAAATATTTTTTCTGGCTTCCGCTTACGGCAGCGCCATCGATTTTTCCGACGATAAAATGGCGGACGCCCATAAGGCCAATGAGCGCTTTGATATTTTATTTTGGAAGGCGAGTCATATCCTGGAGAATTATCCGTTACCCCAAATGATTTCTACGGATTTTGTCGAGCGCCGCAAGGCGGAATTTATTGCCGCCATGGATGATGATTTCAATACGCCCAAAGCTTTGGCGGCGCTGTTTAATCTGGTCAGTGAGACCTACCGCTTTATCGAGACCGAAGTTAAACGTCCCGATTTCCCTAATAGTGTTTACACGGCGGTCGAGACTATTGAAAGTTTAGGACGTGAAGTGCTGGGACTTTTTTTGCGTGAGCCGGATTTGAAGCTTTCTATAGAAGCGGAGCAATTGTTGGAGGACCGTAAGCAGTCGCGTAAAAATAAAGATTTTAAAAAGTCCGATGAATTGCGTGAGGCTTTAAAAGCCCAAGGTGTCGTCGTTGAAGATACCAAGGACGGACAAACGTGGAGATTCGCATGAAGGGCAAGTTTATTTCTTTTGAAGGCTCGGAAGGTTCCGGTAAGAGCACCCAGGCGGCCTTAGTCCAGCAATATTTGAAAAAGAAAAAAGTCCCTGTTCTGCTTTTACGTGAACCCGGCGGGGTCAAAATCAGCGAAGCCATCCGCGGCCTTTTGCTGGATGTTAAGAATACGGACATGATTAAGGAAAGCGAAACCTTGCTGTACATGGCTTCCCGCGCCCAGCTCGTCGAAGAAGTCCTCAAACCCGCTTTAAAAAAAGGCCTGGTCGTTCTATGTGATCGTTTTTTGGATTCGACCATGGCTTATCAAGGGTATGGGAATGGCGTGGATGTGGATGCGATCAAAAGAATCGGAGATTTTGCCACTCAGGGAATTAAACCGGGTTTGACCTTATTATTTGATATCGAAACGGAAAAAGGATTGTCACGCACCAATGCGGTCAAAGACCGCATCGAATTGCGTTCGTTGGAATATCACCGCCGTGTGCGTAAGGGTTATTTGGCGTTAGCCAAGAAAGAACCCCGACGCATCCGGGTGATTAAGGTCGATAAGGGCCAATTAGAAATTTTCTTGATGGTTAAAAAATATATCGATAATTATTTAAATAAAAATGAGTGATAGTCCTGTCAATTTTGAAGTTTTAACCCGTTTTTCTCGCTTGATCAAAAAAGATCGTTTGGCACATGCCTATCTTTTGGCCGGACCCAGGGGCAGCGGCAAGAGTGAAACGGCCCTCATGGTCGCGAAATTGATCAATTGTGAGCGACGGACAAGAGGGGATTTGCCAGCGGAGGATATTCAGGGCTGCGGAACGTGCGCGTCCTGTCTTAAGATCAATTCCGGCAACCATCCGGATGTGCACCGCATTGACTGCGGGCAAGAGGACTCGATTAAGATCACGCAAATCCGCGAGCTGACCGGTCGCTTGCAAATGCGGGCCTTTGAGGCCGCAATGAAAGTTTGTATCATCAAAGATATTGAAAATCTGACCGCCGAGAGCAGTAACGCGCTGCTTAAAACTTTGGAAGAGCCGGCGAAGGACACCTTATTGCTTTTGACAACGTCAGTCCCTGAGGAAAATTTAAAGACCGTGGTATCCCGTTGTCATGTGATTAAATTTTATCCTTTATCGGTGCCGGCGGTGCGCCAGCAATTGATGAAGGAAGGATTGGACCGGGCGCTCAGTCAATGCCTCGCTCAGTTTTCGCAGGGCTGTGTCGGGAAAGCGAAGGAATTAAACGAAGAGGGCTTCATCCGTCGGAAGAATGACATCATTGACAATCTTATCTTGCGGGAAGGCAACGACACTTATCTTAAGAAAATTTTAGGCGGCAAACCGGAAACTCAAGCCGCTTTGACCGTCCTGTTGTCCTGGTTCCGGGACCTTCTTCTTTTGAAGTCGGGGGTGAGGCAGGACTACCTTGTTCATCTTGATCGTTACGAAGAGCTATTAACGCTCGAAAAAAAATATTCATTTGCTAAGGTCAACGGGATCATTGAGGAGATCGTGGCCGCTTTGGCCCTTTTGGGCGAGAATCTCAATATCAAAATACCGTTTATCCTTTTAAAGGAGAAAATATGGGCAAGATAATTGAAGTCCAGCTTGGCGAATACCGGCCGGTAGCCTTTTATGATCTAAATGATGTGGAGTGTAACCGCGGTGATATGGTGATCATTGAACAGGACCGGGCCATGGAATTCGGGCGGGTCATTTCGGATGTGAAAGCGGTCTGCACCGGAAAAACCGAAGCGTCCGTCGGGAAAATGGTTCGTTTGCTTACCGATGGCGACAAAAATCAATTGCAGAATAATCGTTTAAAGGCGCAGGATGCGGTCAATGCCTGTATTCGTAAAATCAATGAGCGCAATCTGGAAATGCAGATTGTTAAAGCGGAATACACATTTGATTGCAGCAAAGTTATTTTCTTTTTTACGGCGGAAGGCCGCGTCGATTTCCGCAATTTGGTTAAAGACCTGGCCAAAATTTTTCGCGTGCGCATCGAATTAAAGCAAATCGGTGTGCGCGACCGGGCCAAGATCATTGCTGGTTACGGCGTTTGTGGACGCGAACTTTGCTGCTCGTCTTATATGAAAAGTTTCCATCAGCTGGGAATCAAAATGGCCAAGGAACAGGGTGTACCCTTAAATCCCACGCGGACCCACGGAGTTTGCGGCCGCATCAAATGCTGTATGGCGTATGAATATTTGGCCTATAAGGACCTTGCCAAAGATCTTCCTTCCGTCGGGGACAAGATCACTTTACCCGAAGGCAAGGGTACGGTGCGCGACGTAAACATTCTCAAACGGTTGGTTTTTGTAGATTTGGGCGAAGGCAAGACCATCAAGGTCCCCTATGGCGCGCAGCCGGTCAAGATAATCATGCAAAATGAAAACTAAATTTTATATCACCACACCCATTTATTACGTCAATGCCAGCCCGCATATCGGGCACGCTTATACGACCATTGCGGCGGATTGTCTGGCCCGTTATTATCGCGGTCAAGGTCACGATGTTCACTTTTTGACGGGCACCGACGAACATGGACAAAAAATTCAGAAAGCCGCCGCGCAACACGGTCTTTCTCCGCAGGAATTTACCGACCGGATTTCGCCTAAATTTCAACAGCTTTGGAAAACCCTGGATATTTCCAATGATGATTTTATCCGGACAACCGAACCGCGTCATATCGCGGGGGTCCAGAAGTTTTGGGAAGTTCTCCAAGCCCGCGATGAAATTTATGAAGGCGAATACGGCGGTTGGTACTGTGTCCCGGATGAAACTTTTTGGATGGAATCCCAGCTTGTCGGCGGGAAATGTCCGGATTGCGGCCGGCCGGTTGAATTTATTAAAGAGAAGAATTATTTCTTTAAGCTTTCCAAGTATCAGGGTTGGTTACTGCAATATTTGAAAGATCATCCGACCTTTGTTTTTCCGCAGACGCGCTACAACGAAGTGGTAGGATTCTTGGAAAACAACACCTTGACGGATTTATGTGTGTCTCGCCCTAAGTCGCGATTAAATTGGGGCATTGAAGTTCCCTTTGACAAAGAGCATGTGACCTATGTTTGGTTTGATGCTTTGGTCAACTATATCAGCGCAATTGGTTATGTCGACGACAAAGCCAAGTTTGAGCATTTTTGGCCGGCGGATGTGCATATGATGGCCAAGGATATCATTCGGCAGCATGCGATTTATTGGCCCATTATGCTTAAGGCGGCGGGACTGCCATTGCCCAAGCATATTGTAGCGCACGGCTGGTGGAAAATGGGCGAGGTCAAAATGTCCAAATCGTTGGGCAATGTCGTCGATCCGGTGGAAATGGTAAGGAAATATGGCGTCGATGCTTTCCGCTATTTTTTGATGCGGGATGTGCCTTTTGGCGGCGACGGAAATTTTTCAACGGAGTCTTTTGAAAAGCGTTTCAACGGGGACTTAGCCAACGATCTGGGCAACTTGGTCCATCGGACCTCGAACATGATTTTAAAATATGCTGATGGGAAGATCCCGGGCGATGTTTTGGAATCAAAATTTCTAAAACAAGAGACCCAGAACAACAAGGAGCGTGGGGAATTTGTTTATACTCCGTATGCCAGTAAGGCAACCAGATGTATGGAAGAATGGAAGTTTAATGAAAGCCTCGATTTTACGTGGCAAATCATTGGCGATGCGAATAGATATGTGGATCGCATTAAACCATGGGAATTAAAAAAAGCGGGAAAAAAAGAAGATGTTGAGGAATTTTTAAAAGTGATGATAGCTTTTATCCGTTCGGCGGCTAGGGCCATTGAGCCCTTTATGCCGTCGACGTCCGAGAAGATCCGGGCGCAGTTTAACGGAGACAGTATCACTATTGGTGAACCGCTATTTCCCCGATTAGAAATTTAATTTTACTTTTTTGTTTTGTTGTTTAATGTTCGGTCAGTTTGCGGGTCCTGTCGCTTCGGGACTCTCCCGCCTCGCCAGCTAAAGTCTGGCTCGTCGGCAGAGAACTCCCCTACGCGCCACCCGCCGTTAAGCCTATGAATTCTCCTACCATCACATGGTCTAACACAACGGTCAAGCTTATTGACCAAACCCAACTGCCCGGAAAATTAAAATATATTACCTGCCGGGATGTCCAAACGCTCTGGCAGGCAATTAAAACGCTGCAGGTCCGCGGGGCACCCGCGATCGGTGTGGCGGCAGGATTTGGAGTGCTTTTGGGGATCAAAAACTTTAAAGGCGAAGATCAAAAAAAGTTTGTGGCTGAGTTTCATAGGATATGTGATTACGTTGGTTCCTCTCGCCCGACGGCGGTCAATCTTTTTAACGTTCTTGCCGAAATGAAGGCCGTTGTTGCGAAGAACCCCCAAGCCACTCCGGCTCAGCTTAAAATATTGTTAAAAAAATGTGCGTTAGACATTTATGAGCTGGATCGCCGGGTGTGTCGGCAAATGGGGATGAAGGGACAGAAGTTTATTAAAAACGGCGGAACGTACATGACCATTTGTAACGCCGGGGCGTTGGCAACGGTGGACTATGGGACGGCTTTAGGTGTTTTTTACGCCGCCAAAGAAAAAGGAAAAACCTTTAAAGTTTACAGCTGTGAAACCCGTCCTCTGTTGCAGGGAGCGCGATTGACGACGTGGGAATTATTGCGCGCGGGAATTGACACGACTTTGATTTGTGACAGTATGGCCGCATCCGTGATGCGTGATAAAAAGATCGACGGGATTTTTGCCGGCGCTGATCGTATTGCCCTCAACGGAGACACCGCCAATAAGATCGGGACGTACAGTCTTGCTGTTTTGGCCAAGCATCATAAAATTCCGTTTTATATCGTCGCACCGCTTTCGACATTTGATGCGAAAGCCAAGACGGGGAAACAGATTCCTATTGAAGAACGCGGCGCTGAAGAAGTTGTCAATTTTGCTGGCACTCCGACGGCGCCGAAAGATGTGAAAGTTTTCAATCCTGCCTTTGACGTGACACCGCATGAATTGATTAGTGCGACTATCACAGAAGAAGGAATGATGCGATGGTAGGTGAGCTGGCCTTGATTCAATGGATGCGCAAGAGTTGTTTTTGCGGCAAGGACGTCAAAAAGGGCATTGGCGATGACACGGCTGTGCTCCCGTTTTCTGCGAGCGAAGATATGCTTTTGACGACGGATATGTCAGTGGAGACTACTCATTTCACTAAAAAGCCGCCGCCGGAATTGATCGGACGCAAAGCATTAGCCCGCAATTTGAGCGATATCGCGGCCATGGGCGGCATTCCGACGTACGCGGTGGTTTCGCTCGGTCTGCCGAAAACAGCGACCACGGCGTATGTGCAAAAAATTTATCATGGCATCAATCAGTTAGCGAAACAATTTGCGGTCAGTATTGTAGGGGGGGACACGGTCAAGAGTCCTGTTCTGACAATCAATATCACCTTGCTTGGTAAGGTTAAAAAGGGCAAAGCGGTTTTGCGGAGCGGTGCGAAAGCCGGTGACCGGATTTTTGTCACGGGCCAGTTGGGAGGTTCTTATAAATCAGGACGGCACTTGACATTCACGCCGCGTGTTCGGGAAGCGGAGAAGATTGTAAAACGTTTTCATCCTACGGCGATGATCGATATTTCCGACGGGTTAGCAGGGGATTTAGGACATATTTTGAAAGAAAGTAAAGTCGGTGCGGTGTTGGATGCAGCAAAGATTCCGCTGCATCGCGGCGCTAATTTACAAGCTGGTCTTTATGATGGTGAAGATTTTGAATTGCTGTTCACGTTACCTAAAAATAGGGTCTGTCCCTATTTTTTGATCGGCATGATCACGAAAGATAAAGACAGACTTTATCTACGTGAGAAGAATGGCAAAACACGTTTATTAGCTGCTAAGGGATTTACACATTTTTAATGAAACCGATCACCACACATAGTCCTGCCGAGACGCAGGCCATCGGCGAACGGCTAGCCAGGCTTTGCAAAGGTGGGGAAATCATTTGTTTGTCCGGTGATTTGGGAGCAGGTAAGACGACATTTGTCAAAGGACTTGCCCGGGGTCTTAAGATCGACGAGAAAATGGTCAACAGCCCGACGTTTGTGATTATGAACCTGTATGATCAAGGACGTTTGCCGTTGTACCATTTTGATTTTTATCGTTTTGAAAAGCAGGAAGAAATCGGCGGGGTAGGTTATGATGAATTTCTTTACGGCAGCGGGGTTGCTGTGATCGAATGGTCGGAGCGTTTCGGTACCCTCATGCCGCCTGAGAACCTTACGATTCATCTGGGCCATGCCGGGGAGAAGGAGCGCATGCTTAAAATCACTCCTTATGGAAAACGATACCAGGATTTAGCAGGACAATTAAAATTATGAATATCCTTTCGCTTGAAACATCCACAAAACAGTTCAGCCTTTCTGTCAGCGATGGCGAGAAGGTTGTTAAAAACCGGACTATGGTGCTTGATAAAGTTTTATCGGACTCCATCGTGCCCGCCATTGACCGTATTTTAAAAGATTCGAAAATGTCTCTGTCCCAAGTCGACGCGTTGGTCATCGGCCTCGGCCCCGGTTCATTTACCAGTTTACGCGTAGGTTTGTCGACGGTGAAAGCTCTCGCGTTTGCCGGCGACAAACCGGTCATCGGTGTTCCCAGTTTGGATGCTGTGGCGCTGAATGTCGGGAAAACTTCGGCAACAATTTGTGTGATCGCAGACGCGAAGCGCAACTTGGTTTATGCATGTTTATATGAAAACCCGCAAGGCCACTTGAAACGAAAAAGTGAATATTTATTGGTTTCACTTCATGATTTGCTTGAGAGAATAGACACAAATACGATTTTTGTGGGTGACGGCGTCACTGTTTTTAAACCGAACATCGAAATTTATTTTTCCACCAAGGACAGTAAGCTGGAAATCGATTTCGCGTCGGAAATCCAGGCGCATCCGCATGCTAAAAATTTGAGTGTCTTGGCGCAGGATGATTTGAAAAAAAGGAAATTCGCTAATATCGATAAACTTGTTCCTTTATATTTGTACCCGGAAGACTGCCAAGTGCAAAAATGAGAAAATTGGAACTCAAAGAGCCATTCATGACCTGGGCGCAAATTGACTTAAGCGCGTTGCGTCATAATTATAAAACACTCAAGAAGAATGGCGTCGAGATCCTGCCGGTGATCAAGGCGGATGCTTATGGCCATGGCATGATTGCGGTCGCAGAGGTATTAAACGAGCTGGGAGTAAAGATTTTTGGCGTTTCCGATGTGGTCGAAGGCATGGAGTTGCGGCGTAACGGTTTTGAAAATGACATCTTGCTTTTGGAAAGCCCTTTACCGGCTTTCGCCGGTGATATTGTCACAAACAATCTTATTCCCTCGGTTTGTAGTATGGAACTGGCCCGCGCCTTGAATAAAGAAGCTTGCGGCCGGGGCCAGAAAATCAAAATTCATATCAAGGTGGATACCGGCATGGGCCGCCTTGGTGTGTGGCACGAAGATGCTTTTGATTTTATCCGAATGGTCGCCAGTTTTTCAAATCTTATTCTCGACGGGATTTTTACGCATTTCCCACTTTCGGACACCGACCCTAAATTCACTCAGCAGCAGCTCAAGGATTTTGCTTCGCTGATCAATTCTCTGGGCAAACTTAAAAAGAAGATCCGATACATCCACGCTGCTAATAGCATGGGCTTGTCCAGCTATAAAAATTCGCTTTTGAATCTCGCCCGTCCCGGTTTGATGTTATACGGCCTTTATCCTCGCGAAGATATGCGTAAAATTATCAAGCTTAAGTCGGTGATGAGTGTGAAAACTCGCGTGATCTATGTTAAAGAATTGGAAAAAGGTCGCGGCGTCAGTTATGGCCATACCTATGTCGCGAAAGAAAGGATGAAGGTCGCCACCTTGGCCATCGGTTATAGCGATGGATATTTTCGCACTCTTTCCAATAAGTCCTCGGTCCTCATTCACGGAAAAAGATGTCCGGTTGTGGGCCGGGTCACGATGGATCAGATTGTCGTCGATGTTTCAAAGGTTAAGTCGGTTAAGATGGGCGATCTCGCCGTGGTGTTGGGGAGGGATAAGAAGGAAATTATTTTTGCTGAAGAATTGGGAAAGCTCGCCGGGACCATCAACTACGAAATCGTCTGCAATTTAGGTAACCGCGTACCCAGGGTTTTTAAAACTTCGTCTTGATTAAATAGACAGCCAATCCCGTAAACAGAACCGGCGCCAGCCATGCCGCCGCAACCGGCCATAAGAATTCTCCCTTGCCCAGAGCAATCCCCACAGAATTAACAATCGCATAAAGAAATCCCAGCGCGATGGCGAGGGCCAGTGATGTAAATGTTTGCGCTTTTCTTCGGCCGACCATTAAAGCCAGAGGCAATCCCGCCAAGACCACCACGATGATGGAAAAGGGCCGGGCGATTTTTTCCTGGAGGTCAACATGAAGATTATTAATGGCCCGCAGGGCCCCGCTTTTAGAAAAGCGGCTGATGTATTGATAAAGCTGGCGGCTGTTCATGGCGTTGACATTCAAACTCTGGCGGAGAAAATCCTGCGGAGACTCCTTGATATCCATGAGCTTTTCTCCGACGGGCTTGACCATCATTTCGCCCGTTATCTGATCGGTGATCGTGCTGATATGGACATTGTAAAATTTCCAGGCGATGCCGGTCCATTTGCCGGTTTGGGCCAAGGTTTTTTCTTTGAGTTGCATTTTATCGTCATATTCATGGATCGTGACCCCTTCCATTTCATAAGTATTGGGGTCATAGGAGTCGATACAGTATAAACGATTTTTAAAACCGTAATAGGTCAGGTAATGGATCTTGGCCGTTTTCTTTTTGACCCGGTCCGCTTCAAGAATCAAATGTTCATCACGGATTTTCTGCGCGCGGGTTTCGGCCAGGGGAACGAAGCGTTCATTGGAGTAGAAAACCAAACCGGCGATAAATACGGCGAAAAAAATGGCCGGTTTGGCCACCCGCCAGAAGTTCATGCCGCTGGCCCGCAAGGCAATGATTTCATTGTGATTGTTAAGATTAGAATAGCAGAAAAGTGTTGAGATCAGACAGGTAATGGCTGCGGTTTGCACGAGCACGACCGGAAGGTAGGTCGCGTAATAGTTTAGAATGATAGGAATAGCCACTTTTTGTCCGATAAATTCATCGAGATTGCTCGTCGCGTCGATCAAAATATATAAAAGACAGAACATGAGCATGGTTATACAAAAAACGAAGGCGATCGATTTTATAATATAGCGGTCAATGATGCGCATGTTACATCCTTAATAATCGGAAGTTAAAAATAAAAGCGGCGCTGAACCCAATGATGTTGGGCACCCACATGATTATGTTTGGCGGGGCCACTTGCTGCAGACTGAGCGCTTCACAACCTAAAGACAAAAGATAATATGTCAGGGCTAGGAAAATAACGATAAAAACATTTTTGGCGCGTTTGTCTCTTTTGTTGGTGATAATGGAAACCGGGAAACCGAGAGCGATAAAAATCAAAGGGGAAAAGGCCCATGTGATTTTGCGCCAGTATTCTGTTTCCAGCGGAGTCGTATTAACGAGCAATTTCTCCAGCCGCTCCTGTTCCTTGACGAGCTCCGTTAAAGACATTCCCTTGGGTTTTTTAACCACTTCTTTTTTATTTTCTTCGGAAATATCGAGCGTCATGAAAAATGTTTTAAAATTGAGTTTATAAAAGTTGTTGGGGTTATCAAGGTCCGGCTCGTCGGATGTTCCGTCGATGAGTTTGAGGATCACCTGGTCTTTCCCCGGGACCGGGCTAAACTCTCCGCTTTTGGCTACAATGGTGCGCGTGGGTTTGCCGTTGGGCTGTGGCTGCCAGATGGTAATGTTAAAAAATTTATTGTCTTCGATGCGATGAATGAAGAGAATTTGTTTTTCAAAAGAGGTAATAAAAACGCCCGAGTCCAAGAGGGCGGTGGGGTTGCGGGACCCTAAGGTTTTGAGCATGACGCGTTGCTCATGATAGGCGTAAGGGATAATGCGGTCGCTTAAGATAAAAAGAAAAAGGCTGAAAATCATGCCGAGGGTCAAAAGAGGAACCAGTAATTTGAAAAGATAAATGCCGCTGGCGCGGATGGCAATGATTTCATTGTCAGAAGACAAACGGCTGAAAGCCAAAGTAATCCCGACTAAACAAGCCAAGGGCAGAGTATAACCCAAAAGCAAGGGAATGGATAAAAGGAAAACTTTTCCGATGACGGCCAAGCTAACGCCTTTGTTGATCACCAGATTGGCCAATTGGATGAGGTTGCCCAGAAGGAATACGCAGGTAAGAACTCCCAATGCGAGAAAGAAAGGGAGGATGCATTCCTGTAGGATGTAGTTTCGAAGAACCCGCATTAAAATTTTTGTAAAAAGTAGGGACAGACCCTACTTTTATGATTTTGTCGCGATTGCTATAGTTAAAACGAAGACATTCTGTGCGCCTGCGGTTTTTAAAATTTTAGCCGCTTGTGAAACCGTGGCCCCGGTCGTGTACAAATCATCCACGAGTAAAATGTTTTTCTGACGGAAGTTATTGTGAGGTTTAATTTTAAAGGCGGCCTCTATGTTTGTCCAGCGTTCTTTTTGACTTAAGCGGGCTTGATTGGGCGTATGCCGCACCCGGATGAGGTGTTGACTTTCCAGCGGAATGCGCAGATCTTCTGCAAGCATGTGGGCGATTAAAAGACTTTGATTATAGCCGCGTTCTCTTTGGCGAGTCGGATGAAGAGGAATCGGCACAATGAGATCAATGTTTTTCAGATCAATGTTATAAGTAGTCAAGAATAGATTGATTTGATCGTTAAAAAAATGACGGAGGCTGGTTTTGTGTCCATATTTGAAAAGATGGAGCAGTCTTTGCATAGTGTCATTATAGAGAAAGACACTCCAAGTTTGGGTGAATTCATGGGGTCGTTCTTGGCAATTGAGGCAAAAATTGTGGGCCGGATTTTCGACGGGACGCGAACAGCGGCGGCAGAAAGGGGGAAAGTTTTTTTGCAATTTTGCCTGGCAGGCAAAGCAGAGCCGATGCGTTTTCTCAAGCGATTCTAAATTATTTTTGCAGAGAATACAACAGGCGGGGTAGACAAGATTAATAAAGCCGTGCCATAAAGTCCTCAACACTATGCGAATATTAGCACTTTTAAGATATCTTTGTCAATTTTGATGTATCCGAGTGAATGACCGGAGATTTTTATAAAGTCTTTGAAGCGAAGACATTTTGTGCTTATAATAAATCCTCAAAGGGAGGAGAAATGTTAAATAAACGTTCTGTATTCTTGCTGGCTTGCGCTTTACTCATGGTGGGCTTTTTTTCCGTAAAAAGTTTTGCCTATCTGAGCAATATTCCCATACTCGATAAAAAGGATTACGTCAAATTGAGCGATGAGTCCCTGGCGAAGGTTTATCTTGATGTGATTATTGAAGTGGATGCCATTTTTGCTTCGCATGTCGTCCAGGTTTTTAGCCCTAAGGAATATCAGCAGTACAAGGATTTTTTGCATTACAAGTACGAACTGAAAAATGAACTTATCCGTCGGCAACTCGAAGTGCCGAGTATCAAAGACTAGAGGCAGACATGACCCATGAGATTGAAAAGCACCGCCAGCGCCTCTTTGCCATATTAAAGCAAGACGCTTTTTCTTTTGGAAAATTTATCCTTTCATCTGGGAAGGAAAGCAATTTTTATTTAGACGCCCGCCGTGTTACCCTCAAACCTGAGGGCGCCTATCTTTGCGGTAAAATCATTTTGGACCTATTGAAAAATGATAAATTTGACGCCATCGGAGGCCCGACCTTGGGTGCTGATCCGCTCATCGGAGCTCTGGGTGTTTTGTCCTTTGAAGCGGGGCGCCCGCATAACACTTTTATTATCCGCAAGGCGCCCAAACCGCACGGAAAACAACAACAGATCGAAGGCCCTCTTATTCCGGATGCGGGCACCGTAGTTTTAATCGACGATGTGTCGACAACGGGAAAAGCCTTTGTCGAGTCTTTGGATGTTTTAGACAAATTGGGAATCAAAGTCAGAAAATGTGTTTGTGTCATTGATCGTAATGAAGGCGGGCGCGAAGCGGTCAAGGCTCGCGGTTGTGAACTGATTTCAATTTTTAAAGCGGAAGAATTTTTGCAGTAAGATCCCCTTAGAAAAGGCCCTACCTCAATTTTTAAAAACATCAACGAAGGGAAATGCAATGAGTTTAAACAGTGTAAACATTATGGGCAATTTGACGAGAGATCCGGAGTTGAAATATACCCCGGCGGGTAAATCGGTTTGCAGCATGTCTATTGCCAATAATCGTGTTTTTACGAAAAATGGTGAGAAGGTGCAGGAAGTTTCCTATTTCGATATTGAGGTCTGGGGTGTCGTCGGAGAAAATTGCGCCAAATATCTGACCAAGGGCAGCGGTATTATTGTGGAAGGCCGTCTAAAGCAGGACCGTTGGGAAAAAGACGGCAAGACGCAAAGCCGAGTGCGGATTTCGGCAAATAATGTTCATTTTTTAGCCAAGAAGCGCGATGATTCTTCCGGTTCCGGCGGAGCGCAACCGCATTCGCAAAGCAGTGATGCCGGGGTTGCAGAGAATATGCCGCCTGCCGAATCTATTGCGTGGGACGAATAAACATCTATGCCGCAAATTATTTTAGCTTCCGCCTCGCCGCAGCGTCAAAAACTGCTGGCGATGGCGGGGGTAAAATTCCGGGTCATCCCCAGCCGCGCCCAAGAGCTTCATAAAATCACCGCAAATTGTTCGGGACTGGTAAAACATAATGCGATTTTAAAAGCCCGCGAAGTGGCCGAACGTTTTAAAAGCGGGATTGTCATCGGAGCCGATACTTTGGTGTATGCCGGACATAAGCGTGTTATCGGCAAGCCCAAAGATTTAGCCGCTGCAAAACGAACGCTCAAAATCCTTTGCGCGGTTCCGCACTGGGTCTATACGGGCGTGGCCATCATGGATGCCGCGACAGGGCGTTTGCTCATCGATTATGAAAAGAGCAAACTTCACATGCAAAAACTTTCCGACGATGAAATAGACCGGTATCACCGCTTCACTAACCCTCTGGATAAGGCGGGGGGTTTTGATATCGAAGGCCGGGGCGGCCTTTTTATCCATCGGGTCGAAGGTTGCTATAGCAATGTGATTGGTTTGCCGTTGCCCAAATTGCGGATGATGTTAAAGAGCTTTGGAATAAAGATTTTGTGAGGCGGGTCCTGTCGGTGCTCACATTTTTTGTCCCTTGGCAAGCACAGCCACGCACTAAATAATATGACTCGAAATTTCACTTTTATTATTGCCGTCTTTTTTGTATTTTCCGGTTGTGCCAGTGAATATAATTTGGCGACGGGAAAGGAAGAGAGCTTGCTTTACGGCAGTGAAAAGGAAATCAGCCTCGGCAACGCTGTGGCCGCGGAAATCGAAAAGCAGACCAAATTTGTCTCCGATTTAGACGCCAATGCCCGCGTGCAAGCCATTTTTGACCGGCTCGTAAAAGTCTGCGACCGCAAAGATTTGGTTTACACCGTCAAGATTATCGACGAGGATACGGTGAACGCCTTCAGTCTGCCGGGAGGCTATGTTTATATTTATAAAGGTCTTCTCGATAAACTCAAAGAGGATGATGAAGTCGCCGGTGTTTTGGGACATGAGATAGGACATATCACGGCGAAACATGCCATCAAGCGCATTCAGAAATCTTATGGTTATACCCTCTTGCAGATCGCGGCCGTAGGTTCGGGAAGCGGCAATCTGGCGCAAGGGGTGAGTGTGATTCTAACCAGCCTTTTTTTTGCTTATTCCCGGGAAGACGAATTTGAAGCTGATGAGTTAGGCGTTAAATATACGCAAAAGGCGGGTTTTGATCCCCATAAAATGATCACGGTCCTGGAAATCCTGCAAAAGGAAGAAGAAAAAATGCAAGGCCGGCAGGCGAATTATCTGCGGACCCATCCCTATCCTAATGAACGCATCGCCATCGTCAATAAAACGATTTCCGGCCATATCAGTTTTCGTGATTATTTGAATCTCATCGGGAGCGAAAAGGAATGACAAATACACAAAAACTATTTGCGATGGCTTTTCTTTGTGCCTTATCAGCCGGGTGCCGGATCCTTCCCAAAGAAAACCAAGCTTGCTATAAAAGCCGGTGCTATTGTGTGGAAATTGCAATATCAGACGAGGAAAAAGCAAAAGGTCTCCAACAAAGAGAATCGCTCGATAAGGATAAAGGCATGTTGTTTGCTTTAAGCGGCGAGAGGCCGCAAAAGTTTTGGATGAAGGACACCCTGATACCGCTGGATATGCTGTGGCTGGATTATACTGGACAAATCATTTATATCGAACATGATGCTGTTCCCTGTGAAAAAGATCCCTGCTCCATTTATGGTCCGGACGTTCCGGCGTCTTATGTTTTGGAAGTCAATGCCGGCGAAGCTTCTCGTCTAGATATGCGCGTGGGAGAACGGATTATTTTAAAGTTGCGTGCGGTGAAATAGCACAATAAAAGGAGCAGTAAAGATGAAGCAATTTTTTCTTATCGGCTTTATGATTATTGTTTTGGCATCACCAGTTTTCGCCGATCGCGAGAAAGGGAATAGGGTTTATGTTCAAGCCAGTGACTACGGACAGTTTTACGCAAAGTCCATTCCTGCCGAAGCGTATGGACTCAAAGGCAAGACCCAGGTTTTTCAAGTCATGCCCGACAAAGACCGGTTACTCTATTCCTATGATTGGTATTCTCCGGAAATTTATTTGAGCGGTTTTCTCGCCGGACCAGTTATTTATGTGGTGCAATTGGGTTCGTGGAATCGGGGGAGAGAAGCCAATGGAGAAGATTTGGCCATTGCTTTTTATAAGAATGATCAGTTGCTTAAGCAATACTCAACGCTTGATATTGTTAAAAGTCCCGTTAATGTTTCGGCTAGTGAATCCCATTATACAGTTTTTAAAAAACGGCTGGGATTCCGCCGCCCGTGGGGAAACCAAATGGTGTTTGATTTTGAAACAGAAAGCGGAGACATTCTCAGTTTTGATCTCGAAACCGGAAAGATCATAACCAAAGAGGAAGAAAAGTTAAATGAGCAGTTTTATAATATTCA
Organism: Candidatus Omnitrophota bacterium; assembly: GCA_031423615.1. Taxonomy (GTDB): domain Bacteria; phylum Omnitrophota; class Gorgyraeia; order Zapsychrales; family JANLHA01; genus JADLGJ01. Next base: position 17,156 of record JANPFV010000115.1, on the reverse strand, counting down.
GTCAAAATTAGCCCAGATCAAGTGGAAGTGGCATGAAGAGAATAAAGATAAAATCAAGGATTTGAATAATTATGAAATGACTGAAGAAGATTTAAAAGCCGTCGATCCTCAGAATTATCCCCAAGCCCCCGCCGGATATCGCATCATCCCTCATAAAATGTGGGAACAGGCCGAGATAGTAATTAGTGACAGGCACTAATTAAAGGCTTCCCCGGCCTCTGCTATTAATCAAACTCCCCCAGGAAGATCAGGTCAATTGATGCCTAGACAAGCGCGCATTTCATTATCAGGAGAGCTGTTTCATTTAACCCAAAGAGGAAACTACCGGCAGAGGATATTCGAAGATGATCAGGATCGGAAATATTATTTAAAGCTTTTTGAAGAATATAAGGATAAGTTTAGTTTGGAAGTCTATGCTTTTTGTTTAATGGAGAATCATGTTCATTTTATTGTTAAACCGTTACGGTTAGATTCAATGGCGCAAACCATTTGTCGTTGTCACCAGCGGTACGCCTATTATTTTCACAAAAAGCGCACATTAAACGGACATTTATGGCAGGAACGGTTTTATTCATGCTTGTTGTTGGGTGAGCATGTTAGGCAAGCGATGAAATATGTTGAGAGAAATCCCGTGCGAGCAAACATTGTGCCATTACCGGAAATGTATCAATGGTCGAGTGCGCGAGAGCACTACGAATCAACAGCGCAAAACAAAATAATGACGTTGGCCGATGGAACGGAATACATGGGTGGTCTTAACTGGAAGGATTTTATCGGTCAATCAGAAACGGATGAGGAGATTCACAGGATTCGAGAAAAGACTTTGAGAGGGCAGGCGATGGGAAGCCCAGAGCAAATTGAGAAATGGGAGAGAATATTAGGCCGGAGGTTAGTCCCAAAGCCAAGAGGAAGACCGCCAGTGATTAATTAGTGCCTGTCACTATTTTTTAATTTCTACTTTTTCGGACGATAGATATGGGTGCTTAGGCCAAAAAAGCTTTCGGCGCTTTCCATAACGGTTTCCGACAGCGTCGGGTGAGCATGAATGGAAAGTTTCAAATCCGCAACAACCGCGCCCATTTCAATGGCCAATACCCCTTCGGCAATCATTTCTCCGGCTCCCACTCCGCAGATGGCAATGCCCAAAATGCGTTCGGTTTGCGGATCAATAATGATCTTGGTCAATCCATCGGTGCGATTAAGAGTGACCGCGCGGCCGGATGCGCCCCACGGAAACTTTACAACTTTAACTTCGCGATTTTGTGCGGTCGCCTCGGTTTCGGTCAATCCGCACCAGGCAATTTCCGGGTCGGTGAAAACAACAGCAGGAATCGCTTGCGGTTCAAAAGCCACCTTGTGTCCAGCAATGGTTTCGACGGCAACACGGCCTTCGTGCGAAGCTTTGTGCGCTAGCATCGGGTCACCGGCAATGTCGCCGATGGCATAAATTTTAGGGTCGGTTGTCCGTCGTTGGAGATCGACTTGCACAAAACCGCGGTCGGTTAAGGTGATTTTTGTTTTTTCTAAGCCTAAATTCTTGGTATTCGGCCGGCGACCGATAGCAACGAGGACTTTGTTGTATTCTTCGCTGGTAGTTTTTCCTTCTTTATCTTCAAAAGTGACCTTGACCCCGTCTTTGGTTTCTTCCATCTTGGTCACCTTGGTATTGACCTTGACGCCGCTGAAATGTTTTTTGATCCGTGTTTCTAAAATAGTTCCCAAGTCGCGGTCAACTCCGGCCAGCAAATTGGGCATCATTTCCACGACGGAAACCTTGCTGCCCAGTTCAGAGTAAGCTGTTCCTAATTCCAAACCAATATATCCTCCGCCTAAGACCAATAATTTTTCCGGGATATCAACCAAATCCAGTGCGGTCGTGGAATCCAGAATGCGTTTGGAGGCGGGAGCAAAGGGAAGAGCAATGGGTTGCGAGCCTGTGGCAAGAATAGCATTGTCAAATGTCAATGCCATTTCACTGCCGTCGGATTTTTTAATATGAATAGCGTTGGAACTGGTAAACGTAGCCCGTCCTTGGATGAAATTGATTTTTCGTTGTTTGGAAAGAGTGCCCAAGCCGCCGGTCATTTGGGAAATAACTTTATTTTTCCACGTGCGGACTTGGTCGAGATTGATTTTGGGCTGGCCAAAATCAATGCCCAGTTCCTTGGATTCGCGTGATTCCGAGATGACCTTGGCAACGTGCAAAAGGGCTTTGGAAGGAATACAGCCGCGATAAAGGCAAACACCGCCGGGATTGGGTTCAAGATCAACGAGAGTGGTTTCAATACCCAGATCAGCTGCTAAAAAGGCCGCAGCGTATCCGCCCGGTCCCGCGCCGACGACAACAAGTTTTGCGTGTTGAGATTGTGACATATATTATTAATCCTTTTTCTGAAATGTCTTTAATTGATAGTCCGTTTTTAATTTGTTCGCTCAGAGCTTTTAAAGCGTAAAAAATTCTCGTTCATTGTCCACCAAACTCCTCCCGTTGGTCGTCAAACATGGTGGACATAACATTCACTCGAATTTTTTACTAAAAGCTGATTCGCTCACAAATTTAAAACGGCCTTTTATGAATTATTTAACCTGCTAAAATTTAAACAACTAGATTTATTTGTTATCCAATTCCATCAAAAACGGTTGTTCGATGGCATCACATATCCAGCGCAAAAAGCGCGCTCCGTCGGCGCCATCGATGACACGGTGATCATAAGATAGCGACAAAGGCAACATGAGCGCGGGGACAAATGGCCCGGTGGAGGTGTATTGGGGTTCCATCTGGGCGCGCGAAACGCCTAAGATGGCAACTTCCGGCCAGTTGACAATCGGTGTAAAGCTCGTTCCTCCGATGCCGCCCAAATTCGAAATCGTAAACGACCCGCCGCGCATATCATCAATCGTTAATTTTTTATCGCGGGCTTTTTCGGCCACGGCATTTAGTTCTTCTGAAAGCTGCAGGATGTTCTTTTTCTCGACGTCGCGAATGACCGGGACGACCAAACCATTGGGCGTATCGACCGCGATGCCGACATTAATATATTTTTTGCTGATGATTTCTGCCGTTGCCATATCGACGCTCGAATTAAATTGGGGAAAATTTTTGAGCGCAGCAGCGATGACTTTCATTAAAAACGGTGTAATTGACAATTTGCGTTCCGGCTTGGAAAACTGTTTGCGCAGTTTTTCTAAATTGGTGATATCTGCTTTATCAAATTGCGTGACGTGAGGAATGGCATTCCAGGCATGGGATAAATGCTCCGCGGTTTTTTTGCGGATATTATTCATGGGTTTGCGTTCAACTTCGCCGTACTTGCTAAAATCAGGCAGGGGGGGAGTGGCTATTCCTCCTCCGGAAGAAACGCCGGATCCCGACGGACCCGCTGTGATTAAGCGTTTGGTATGGGCTTTGACATCGTCGAGAGAAATACGTCCGTGCGGTCCGGTGCCGGAAACATCGGCGACACTTACACCCAATTCGCGCGCCAAGCGGCGAACGGAAGGAGCAGCGGCTACCTCTTTGGTTACGACAATTTGAGATGCAACGGGAGCGGCTGGCTGTACTGCTTGCGAAGTTGTCGGAGCTTTTGTAACTGGGGCGGCAGCAGGGGCCGGAATTTCGCTGGCTTGCGGAGCAGATGTTGAAGCTGAAGCAGCCGATGCGGCTGCCCCACCTTCAATTTTCATAACGACTTGTCCGACGTTGACCTTGGCGCCTTCTTTAATCAAAATTTCCTTGATCACTCCAGCGACCGAAGAAGGAACCTCGATCGTCGCCTTATCCGTTTCCAGTTCGAGAAGGACCTGGTCTTTTTTAATAATTTGTCCGACGGTAACGGCAATCTTTACCGCGGTGCCGGAGGTGATATTTTCCCCCACTTCGGGGATTTTGAATTCAGTCAGCATAATAGTTCCTTTTGTGAAAAGTAGAGCTGCCTACTTATTATCTAAATTGTTCCTTAATTTTGGGGCGTGAAAAATACCATATTACTAAGGTTGAGAATAAAATTAACGGTGTAGCTATTTGTAAGTAAAAAATTAAATTACTTTGCAGGAGATTGACTGGGTAATAATAAGAATTACATAAAGTAATGGGCGATGTATTTTTTAAAAAACATTCTAAACCACTCATTGCGTTAATAAGTGGAACGGCCTGTTGCGACATGTGAATGACAATGTAGACCAAATATAAATTTCCTATCGTCAATATTATTGAAAGAACTCTAACCAATTTACGCGCTATTTCTCGACGAAAGATTAAGCCAACTCCAGTTAGAATACAGATGGTTCCCATTATTGGGAAATAAAGAACATTCTTCATGCTACCAGCAAAAATTAGAGCGTTTTCAAAATTATTGAGGTTCGAATAAAATGTTCTCTCGATCTGTGGAAGCTGCTTCTGCAGTTCGACATTTGTAACAGCGCTATGGGCTTGTTTGAGCTTTGCGTTATAGTCAGCAATATCATAACTCAAAGCTCTCGCTCGACCTTGAAAACCGCGTTGATAATAAACTTGCAGGTTAAAAATTCCCCATCCAAGGACGATAAAGAAAATGCCCCACAACATAATGCCCCAGGATTTTTTTAATATACTAACGTGTGCCACTATTTAACCTCCAGTGACGGATTTTTTTCCGCCTTCGTGGATTTTGAATTCAGTTAGCATGGGAAATCCTTTTGTGAAACTAAAGTTTAAGATTGTTTGATATATTTCTTGATATTAGCGGATATTTTATTTTGAGAAAAGAAATACCTTTGATGTGTCTTTTCTAAGTCACTTTGTGATTCCGCCTCTAAAATAACAACTTCATGCGCAACATTTCGCTTGTTTAAGTCCAGTTCAAGCGCAAGCCGTTTCTTTTGAGCAATTTCTTTATTCTTAAAACGTTTAAAAGTTACCAAGGATCCTTTGCTGCGATTATATTCTATTAGAAATATCATTTTGCTCTCCGGCTTTGCGATGTTTGCTTTATTATTTTATTCAAATTGAATATGATTTCGCTGTTTGATTTTTCTATTGCATTTTTTAATATTAGTAAAGTTGAACTCAGTGGAACTTTTTTGGAATTTGTAATTTCAAATACGAGAGTTTCGTTTGTTGCAATTATTTTAGAAATGGTCAGAAGATCAGTTTGCAATATTTTGTCGCCGCCGCCATATTTAATCGTTGGATTACAATTGTCCGACAGCTTTTCACTTAACTCTGCCCATGCGTGTTGTAATTTGGTTCTAATCTGTATTTCAACCAATTTCTTATCAATATTAATAATCAAGTGTACTGCTCGGTAACCGTGACTAGGTGTTTTTCGGCGGTCAATGGTATTTGCCGCTGGAAACACGTTTTTTAATGATTGAGTAATTTCTTCCTGTTTGTAAATATCATTGACTATGATGCGAGAGCCTGCAATATCCTGAATTTGACTGAGCCGGATGCTCTCTCGACGCAATTTCTCAATAATTGAACTCGTCGACTTGGCCGGACGTCCGGAAGATTCTAAACCAAGTTGCGAATGAATAATGTTTGTGACCGCGGCATAAGCTTCTCCAAATGACTTGCGATAATGATCCAATAATTGCAAGTCATCATCGCTTAAATTGCCTTTTCGCAGACGGTCGCCTAAGCGATCTATTTGTGTTTTGCTTAAATCAGTCATGCATTTACTTTGGTGCAAATCCAATCTTTTATTAAAAGGGACGCCTTATTAATATTTTCCCCGACTTCCGGGATTTTAAATTCAGTAAGCATAAAAACCTTTCTCTAAAGTAGATGCAAGACTCACTAGGGTTCAACTCCCAATATGAGTAATGGCACAGGCGGATTATTTCGTCCATGTCTTAAAACGTTATAAACTTCCCCTTCATAATATGCGACCCCGCTAGACATTTGAGATTGCATTTTTTTTGTAGGCAGTATTTCTATACCTAAGTTTATAACTCCACCGGAATAAAAGAGCAGATGCTTAACAAATAAATCAAATGCTACAAAAGCATATTTACCAAATTGGACTTCGACGGCAACTTGATTTTTAACGAAATCTGTTTGTTTATAAGAAGCAATGGGGGATGAAATGCCATGCTTAATTAAAAAGTTTTTTTGTTTATCAAATGGGAGCAAAATGAGTTCTTGTAAGATTTTATGGTTGGTTGTGATGTGGTATTGATACCGACTTTCCTTCCAGCCAAGTGCATTGAATTTAGTTGTGAATTCTTTATTGAGATGGATGGGGCTATATAAAGTTGATCCCAGTTTAGTTTTTTCTTTACTGATTTTCGTAAAAAATGTTGCAGCATCTATTTCTTTGATAGTCTTTTCAATTTCTTTATACAAACCTTTTTGATGGACGAGTAAATATTCCTCTCCATTCAAATGTGAATATTTTTGTGTAATCTTCATGATGCGGCCTCACTCAACCACTCTGCTGGAATCTTGGCGATTTTATCATTGGGCGAAGGAGTGTGGATCGGTTTATTAATGGGACGAAGTTTTAATGTCCCTTTGTCAAATTCTTTGACCCGATCTTTTGCGATTTCGACATATTTCTTTTCTTTTTCGATGCCGATCACGTTTCTTCCGTTTTTAAGCGAGGCAATGATCGTCGAGCCTACTCCCGCATAAGGATCTAAGACCCAGCTTTTTTTATTTGTTAAGGCAAGTACGCAGCGTTCGACTAACTCAACAGGGAATTGGCACGGATGTTCGGTTTTTTCAGGATGATTCGCTTTTACATTTGGGATATTCCAGAGTTGTTTGTCCCAATCTTTAACTATAATTTCCCAAATATCCGAAGGATTTTTGCCATTAGGATTGCCGGAAAGTAATCCTCGTTTTTCTCCTTTAAAATGTCTTTTCCCGGGATATTTTGCCGGAACTCGTACATCGTTAAGATTGAATGTGTACTTATCGGTTTTGGAAAACCATAAAATTGTTTCATATCTTCCCGAGAATCTTTTTGAGGCATGTAACCCGTGGCCAAAATGCCAAATGATTCTATTCCTGAGCTTCATGCCGAAATTTTTAAAAATATGGTAGTAGAAAATATCGAGTGGAAAAATTTCTCCGTTTTTGACGTAATTACCGACTTGCCAACAAATATGTCCTTGATGTGAGGTGAGACGCATCAGTTCTTTAATAACATTTTTTTGAGTGTCGAGGTAAGCTTCAATGGATTGTCTTGTTTCGTACTCTTTTCCAATGTTGTAAGGGGGGGAAGTAATAATGAGATCAAACTTCCCGCTTTCCATCTTTTGGAGATGAGTTAAAGTATCGCCAAGAATAACTTGCCAGTGCTTTTCCTTGAAGTTTTGAATTGGCACCGTAATAGTTTTCATAATTGCTTGGTCAGCAGGAAAAACAAAATTGATTTGTACGGGTTTATGATCCATACATTCCCTCCACTTAAGAGTTAATTTTAAGGGGTAAGGGGAAGATATGGGGGTTACTAAATTAAGAAATCATCGGATTCAATTTATCCGGGTTAATGCTTAAGTCTTTGGCTGCGGCTTTGAGCACGTCGGCGCTGATTTTCTTTTCGCGGTACAAGCTGCCCAAGGTCGCATAAACAATATGGCGGCTGTCGACTTCAAAGAAATCACGTAACGCCTTACGGCTTTCGCTGCGGCCAAACCCGTCGGTACCAAGCGAAACTAATTTGCGCGGAAACCAGCGGCTGATGGCATCCGGCAAAGTTTTCATATAGTCGGAAGCGGCTACGAAAACGCCGTCTTCTTTTTCTAAACAGCTGCTGAGGTAAGACACCTTGGGTGTTTCCGTCGGATGAAGCGTATTCCAGCGTTCGATATGCAGTGCCTCGCGGCGGATTTCATTGTAGCTGGTAACACTCCACACATCGGTGCCGACATTGTATTTTTCTTCCAGGATTTTTTGTGCGTCTAAGACCTGGTTCATAATCGCGCCACTGCCGAATAATTGGGCGCGCAGCTGCGAACCTTTTTTGGCGGAGGTTTTGAATTTGTACATGCCCTTGATAATCCCGTCTTTGACATCTTTGGGCATGACCGGCATGGGATAATTTTCGTTACTGACCGATAGATAATAGAAGACACTGTCTTGCTTTTCGTACATGCGGTAAATCCCATGACGGATGATGATCGCCAGTTCATACGCGAACGCGGGATCATAGGCCAGGCAATTGGGAACGGAAGACAAAAGCAGATGACTGTGACCGTCCTGATGCTGCAGGCCTTCGCCGTTTAAGGTCGTGCGTCCAGATGTTGCTCCGACGAGAAAACCGCGGCAACGCATATCCGCCGCCGCCCAGATCAAGTCTCCTATCCGTTGCGGCCCAAACATGGAATAATAGGTGTAAAACGGAATGGTGTTAATATTTTGTGTGGAGTAGGCTGTTCCGGCGGCGATGAAAGAGGAAACAGAACCCGCTTCATTGATCCCTTCTTCCAGGATTTGCCCATCGGTTGCTTCTTTATAATAGAGCAAGCTGTCTTTATCCACCGGTTCGTACAACTGGCCGACATGGGAATAGATTCCGCATTGGCGAAATAGTGATTCCATCCCGAATGTGCGCGCTTCATCGGGAATGATGGGAACAATAAGTTTTCCGACGGTGTTGTCCTTAAGCAGCTTGGTTAAGATGCGGACATAAGCCATGGTGGTGGAAACTTCGCGGCCTTCGGTGCCTTTATAAAATTCTTCAAAAATTTCTTCCGAAGGGGTTTGCATCGCGGTCCCGGTGGCCCGGCGCTGAGGGACATATCCTCCCAGGACCTTGCGGCGTTCATGCAGATATTGCATTTCCGCGGAATCTTCCGCAGGTTTGAAAAAGGGAGTTTTGGCTACTTCTTCGTCGGAAATGGGAATGCCAAAGCGGGTGCGAAATTCTTTGAGTTCTTCTTCATTGAGCTTTTTCTGCTGATGGCTAACGTTTTTTCCTTCACCGCTTTCTCCTAACCCATAACCTTTGATCGTCTTGGCAATAACAACAGTCGGTGCGCCTTTAAAATCAACGGCGGCTTTATAAGCGGCATAAACTTTTTCCGGATCATGGCCGCCGCGCTTCATTTTGCGCAAAGCTTCATCGGACAAATGCTTTAACATCTCCAGAATTTTAGGGTCACCGTTGGCAAAATCATTGCGGATATAGTCGCCGCTTTCAACGGAATATTTTTGGTATTGTCCGTCGACAATTTCTCCCATGCGTTTGACCAAATGTCCTTCGTTATCCCGGTCTAAGATCGGGTCCCAGTCGCTTCCCCAGATGACTTTGAGCACATTCCACTGCGCACCGCGGAAAATGGCTTCCAACTCTTGGATCATTTTTCCATTGCCGCGCACCGGACCGTCTAAACGCTGAAGATTGCAATTGATAACAAAAATGAGATTATCGAGTTTTTCGCGGGAGGCCATGGTGATAGCGCCCAAGGTTTCAGGCTCATCGCATTCGCCGTCGCCGATAAAGACCCAGATTTTGTGGTCATCCTTGGCTTTAAGTCCGCGATCTTCCAGATAACGGTTAAAACGAGCGTGATAAATGGACATAATCGGACCTAAGCCCATGGAGACCGTTGGGAATTGCCAGAAATTGGGCATAAGCCACGGATGGGGGTAAGACGAAAGACCGCCGCCGGGTTTTAATTCCCGACGGAAATTCTCTAAATGTTCTTCGGTCAAGCGGCCTTCGACAAAGGCGCGGCTATAAACGCCCGGCGAGCCATGTCCTTGAAAGTAGACAAAGTCCCCGCAAAAATCTTTGCTCTGTGCGCGAAAAAAATGGTTGAAGCCTACCTCTAATAAGGTGGCGGAAGAAGCAAAGGTGGAAATATGGCCGCCAATTCCAGCTTCGGCGTGATTGCCGCGGATGACCATGGCCATGGCGTTCCAGCGAATAATGCTTTTGATGCGGCGCTCGATTTCCCGATTGCCCGGATAAGGAGGTTGTTTTTCGGGAGTGATAGTGTTGACATAGGGTGTATTGACAGCGAAGGGAAGGGTGACGCCGGCTTCCTGGGCTTTGATCTGCAAATGCTGTAAAATACGCTGGGCCTGTTCTTTACTGCCGTGTTTTAAAACATAATCCAGAGACGTAAGCCATTCCTGGATTTCAATTTCTTCGACTGATGCTGAATTCTTATGTACGCCATCCCCCATACGATTGACCCTTTCAAAAGGTGACTGTAGATATTATTTCTAAATGGAAGTCCGTATTTTATATCGGAAAGATAAGGATGGCAAGGAGAAAAATGAGGCCCGAATTCCTACTTAGAAAATGATTCTCCCCTCGAGTCCTCGACGAGTAAAATTTTTCACCCATTGGGTGAAGGGCTGCTCGTCGATAAACGGTTTCTAAGTAGGAATCAGGGATGAGGATGAAGCTGAAAAATGAAGAAAAAACTTTATGTTGCAGAATAGCGCCCCGGGGCAATAATGCCTTTGGGATCCAGAGCTTGCTTTAAAGTTTTTTGCATGGCCCAAAATGGGTGATCAAGGTTAACTAAGTCCTTCATTTGATCGATACTACTGCGGTAAGGATGAAATCCCAGAAGAATTCCTTCCTTAAGAAGCTCGGCATAGCACGTTTTGGCGCGGGTTGCATCTTCGGAATTTTGGGGGTCAAAAATAATGGGGACCGTGCTATCAAAGCAGCGGTCGGAAACACTGGTCAGAGTAATCAAAGGTTCTATTTGGTGTTTGGCACAGATCTGATGGACAAATTCCACGTATTTCCGGACGATTTGGGGTTTCATCGGCACTAATGGCGCATACCATAATAAGCCGCAACCGTCGCGCGCAGGATCAAAATCATTGGTTTGCGGTGCCCCAGCAGGAAGTTTTCGGTAAGATAAAGGCAAGGCTACGGTGTTAGGAATACCTTCGAGAATATCGAAAGAACTTTTCATTTTTTCGATGCGTGTTAGTAAGGGTTTAAAGAATTTCTTGGGCATAAATTCGAAGATTTTACTTAAAAAGTTTATTTGAGATCGTGATAAAAAGATCAACCGCTTGGTATGGGGATAGATTTTTTCCTTAAGCAGTAAGGTTGCAGTTTTGACGACTTCTTCTTTGCCGTAAAAGGACCCCAGGCATGTCCAGGGGGCGAAATTCATGTCGTCGGCCATTTTTTTCAGGAGAGGGATAAATTGTTCAGGCGCCTTTTTAATCTGGTCAAAAGGATAAGGAGCACTCATGGAAAGTAAGCGCAGAGAATTCATCAAATTAATCGAACTGGTAATCCCACCAAGTTCCCGCAGCGTTTCCTGGATCAGGATGACCGCTTTTTCTAAATCCTCTTCGGACTTCATTTCAAATATAAAGACTCCAATTTTTTCTGGCCGGGCAGCCAGTTGGATGGTGATTTTTGTGACTATGCCAAAGTTACCTTGCGTAAAAATGCCATCCAAATAAGGGCCGATACCCCATTTGAAAATACGGTCGATCAATGTACAGCCATTACTGTAAATTGCGGAATGATAAATGGCCCCGTCAGGTAAAACTGCTTCTAGATTCATGAGCGATGTGAAATGATCCGTAATGGGGGTAATGCCATATCCGCGTTCCATGACGTTTCCCAGAATGCTGACATGGGGTCCGGCGCCGGTCGTTGGTGTAATAAATTTATTGCCGTTTGTAGTTAGAAAATCACAAAGCATCTGTTGGGTCACGCCGGGCTCTAATGTGATGATTCCCAAGTCGGGATCGTAGTCGGAAATTTTTTTCATCATTGAAAGATCAACGACGATCGATCCGCTGGTGACCGGATTGGCCGTTCCGTAACCCCAGTTTTTGCCTGTGCTGATTGGATAAAGAGGCAAACCGTATTGGGAGGCGACTTTAACAATTTTAACGACTTCATCCGTACTGTGGGGAATGAGGACAGCGGGGATGTCGCGAACGGCTCCGGTGGTGTCCTCTTTATAGCGTTTGATTTGATCTGGGGATGTAAGGACCCGATCGGAGTCCAGAATGATACGTAAATCATCAAGGGCTTGTGGCAGTTCATTCATTAAATTAATTCCACGGAGTATTGCCGACCATTTTTTTCCACATATAAAAGAAGTCGTGGAGTTTAATGACAAACCAAATGATGAATAAAAATATTGTTACAAATAAAAATCCCCAGGGTAAGGTGTCATACCCGTAATCAGGCAAAAGATCCGTCACGCTAAAGTAGCAGATAAAATAAGCCCAGAAAAGAATGCGGCATTTGTTTTTGTCTGCTTTGTCGACGGCTTTTCTTCCTGCAATAAATAAGTTGGTAAAAGCGCCGAATCCATAAATGGTAAAGAAAATTAAATAAAGAGGATGGAGTTTTCCGGCGTGAAACCAGAATCCCCAGGAGTAGCGGTAAGCCGTGTCCAGCAAAAGATCGGTGAAGAGCAGAGGGATAAAGACAATCACACCCAACCAATAACCCAATTTGACGAATTTGATTTGTGATTTGAGAGATAAAAAATTGACGGTCAGATGATAAGAAGCAACCGATAAGAAGATGCACCCCAAATAAGAAATACGAGAAACCGCGGTGGCAAATTCCGCGTTCGGGGCGGTCAGCACAAAAAAAGTGCCCATTTGCCATATAATGGAGAAAAAGACTTGTAAAAGAAAGGCATCGCGCGTCGGGGATTTTTCATGCCGTCCTAAAACAAACGAAACCAAAAAGAGGCAAAATAAAGCGCAACCCAAGTAAGCTAAAGCCCTAGCCGTAAAAATCATAAGACATCCGGTTTTTAATTTTCTTGATAATAATTGCTGTTATAGGGAAATCGGCCGGCGTATTAATGAGCCTGCGTTAAACTATAGGATTACAAAAGCACTAACTAAGGCTATCGCTAAATATTGAAGGTCATAGTCTTCATGGGACATGAATAGTTTTGTTGTTGAAACAATGATGGAGTATAACATGAGGGTCGAAATCTTTGCAAGGGCGAGAGAATTTAATTCTCCGCGGCTCTTTTAGCGAGGTAAGCGGTCTCTTCGCCTCCGAGGGATATGATTTTCTAGATTTTCCTTCTTTAATATGATATCTTGGAGTACATAGTAAAACAACTTAGCTGGCTGTGTTCTAACCTATCAAAGTTCTTGATTCTACTTTCTCAACCCGTATATTCTTATTTTTTCTGAGGCCAAAACGATGTTTATTGGCTTCTGGTTAAACTGTGTCGGTTGTCATCCTCGCGAGCGGGGATCCATTAAAATGAATACACATAATCATAGAAAATTTGGGTTTCGTAAGATCGTAAGTGGTTTTATTCTGCTTGCTTTTTTGACGGGGCAGATATTTACTCCTGCTATCGGCCTCGCCGCGGATGGGCTCGGCACTCCTTCTGACATTGCGTCCTCAGTCGCGCAAGCGCAGGCTTTGCCTCTTCCCGGAACGTCAATAGGTTTGACCGCGGGCTTTCAACCGCCTGTGCTTTTAGGTCTTAAAGTTCATCCCGAAAATCCGCTTTTGTTTGATTTCATCGTTGACCAAGGGCAATCACAACTTTCGCAAGACGAATTGAAATCTGAAACCGAAAAACTTGTCAAATATTTTCTCACCGCATTGACCATTCCCGATAAGGAAGTTTGGGTCAATCTTTCGCCGTATGAAAAAGACCGCATCATTCCCGATGTGCTTGGGTCAACCACGATGGGCAAGACCATGCTTGAACAAGATTATATTCTGAAACAATTAGCAGCTTCTTTGACTAATCCGGACACTGACTTGGGTAGAAAATTTTGGGATGATGTAAAGCGGCACACGCCTCGGCCGGATGGCCTCGGCACTCCCTCGGACGTTTTGTCCTCGGTCGCCGACGTGCCAATGAATACATTCAATAGAGTTTGGATCGTTCCACAAAAAGCGGAAGTTTTGGAAAGTAACGGCGTTGTTCTTGTCGGTGAGAAAAGATTAAAGTTGATGATGGATCAGGACTACGTGGCGATGAAAAACGTTCAAGGGTTAGATGATAAAACCAAAGATGTGAGCAAGATTTCCTCAAATATTTTCAAAGAGACCATCCTTCCCAATATTGAAAAAGAAATTAACGAAGGCAAAAACTTTGCCAATGTCCGCCAGATTTATAATTCTGTCATTCTCGCCGCTTGGTATAAAAAAGCCCTCAAAGAAAGTTTGCTTGGTAAAGTTTATACGGATAAAGGCAAAGTCGCTGGTGTTGAGACCGATGATAAAGAAATGAAGCAGAGGATTTACGAACAGTATCTCGAGGCGTTTAAGAAAGGCGTTTACAATTTAATTAAAGAAGAAGAGAACTCCGATGGAGAAATGATCCCACGAAAATATTTTTCTGGTGGGATTGCTGGATTTGGTGCCGTTGGAAGCTCGGCATTGACCGAACGAGCCATAACATTGGATCAAGCGGCCATACAAATTGCGGGGTCTTCAGCTTTCGTTGCTAGAGTTTATGGAGCTACAGAGGAAAAGGAACTTCAAGCTGTTCATGGTGCAATGGCCGCTAATGACGAGAGATTTGCCGCCTCCAGTGGTGTTAATTGGAGAGAAATTCATCAAGACATGGTGCAAGTGATGAGAGCAATTATTGGCAATAGAGCAGTGAGTGATTTGTCATTACTTGATCTTGGGGCTGGTAATGGATTTGGAGTTTCGCTGGAAATGGCCAAGTGGCATTGGGGCCGGAGTATTTTTGTTGATAATTCAACGGAGAATATTGATAGCTTTGAAAGCACACTACAAACACAAGAAAGCGAACCAGATAAAAATCGGCGATTTATTGTTGATGATATGCGTAAAGTCGTAGCAACACTCCCGGACGCATCGTTAGATATTATTCATGCCCATCTTTCGCTGCATTATTTTAATAGAGCTGACACTCTGGAATTATTTTCACGACTTAGAAAGTTATTAAAACCCGGCGGGGTTTTGGTGTTCAGAGTTCGTTCGGCTGAGGGGTGGGATCCTCAAACTTTATCGGAATGGCAAAAGAGTGAAACGGAAGACAATTTTTATCAACGCAAAGACCGAGCAGGAAAGATATCGGGTACGGAAGATATGCATTTATTTAGTTCTGAGGAAATTGACACTCTTTTGAGTAATGTAGGATTGACTATCGTTTCTAAAAATCTAACTGAAATTGCCGGTTGGGATAATCGTCCATGGTTAGTAATCGCTACCTCGGTCGGCAAGTTAGGACAAACAGTCTCGGCGCCGACAGCTACTGTTGTTACTTCATCTTCGTTGGACATAGAGAAACTTACGACAATCGCCACTGCAATAGGACGGGATCTGGCTGCTAGAACTATCGATTTTTCTGAATCTGCAATAGAAAGTAAGTATCAGATACAACGTTTAGAAAATGAGAAAGATGTTTATAAATTAAAATTAGGTGACAATGAAGTTGTTATCAAATATTTCCACAGAAGCTTGCATTCAAGTGTATTCGACCGGCAGCTCAAGGGTTTACAATTAATGCAAGGGAATCCGTTGTTCCAGCAATATATTGCTCATAATAATAACGATTCTCACGGGTTGCCTTGGATTGCGAGTTATTATGTGCGTGGGGAATCTGCAAAGAATGTGAATCAACGGGCTAAATTTTCGCCACAACAACAAATAGATTACTATCTCAGTGTAGGAAAAAAGATAGAATTAATTCCTGATGTGCATTGGGATCAATTAATAGGAATTTTTGTGACTGCCGAGGAGAAGGGAATAGCTTTCGACCACAATCCTAATAATTTTCTCTATGATCCTGATAGAGGATTTGTCGTTATCGATTTTAGCGAAGGACTCCCCACTTCTTTTCATCTGGATTTGGAAGCCGTTAGACGTTATTTGTATAATGCTGTACCCATTATAATAGCGGGTTATCCTGCAAAAATAGAGCAGGCACAATTAATCGTAATAAAATCAAAGATTGACGAGCGTCTAAAAGCCTTGGGGGCTCAGAGAGAAGCGGCAGGCCCAACTGCCACTCCCGGTGGTATCGACTTTGACCCAGCCAACATGAATTTGCAAATCAAACGTGATGGGAAAGGTGTGCCGCTCCCATTACCGCAACAAAATTTAGATCAAATCAACATTGAAGGTCTTTTTCCCGTCATCATCAACATCGTGCCCGTTAATGCACAAACCTTGCCGATCTTCTTAGGCCAAGCACCCAAAGAGCCAGCAAGAGAGCCAGAGCTTGCCGCAAGTTCAGCAGGATGATTCTTAGAAAAATTTGTTAAAGTGAGATGCTAATCGCCGCCCGACTTCAAATGTTGTGCGGTATTTTTGTTGGAGCTATTCGATTTAGTTCATGTAAGAATTGGGATGCCGGTGTTGATGGGCGATGGAGGAAATAACAATAACGTCATCAATAATTCCATAAAGCACCATGTAGGGAAACTTGCGTAACGGACATTTTCGAGTGTGTTTAGTGATACGTTGCCATCCTTGTGGATATAAACTGATCAAATCTATGGTTTGGAAAATTTCTTTGGAAAATAGTTTTCCTAGGCCGTTTAGCTGTTTTTCATAAAAATTGACAGCATCGGTTAGCTCTTGCTGGGCTTGCGGTAAAAAAATAATCTTCATTTGCTAAAACGTCTTTTTATGCTGTTAAGGGAAATGCCTTTAAGCGAACCCTTTTTATAAGCAACAAGGCGTTTATCGGATTCTGCGGCCCAAGCGCGTTCAATAGTGGGGTCTGGTTTATCCAGGCTAGCAATCAGGCTTTCGATCAGGCGAAGACGCTTAATGGGAGAGAGTTTTACAGCACTGCGTTCGATACTTTTTGCGGTCATAGAATATCTCCTTTTGTTAAAAAAATATCATAAGTCCAGAGAACTGTCAAACAGGGGTTCTTATATGCAAATCTGTTGAATTAAGGGTATAAAAATTGCCGCACAAAAATAGCCATTTTCTGCCTGTTGCAAAAACGCTCGTTAATTCAACTGGGATATTATGAAGTGCTTTTTGTGCGTTTTTTCTTTGATTCTTTTAATATCTCTTCTCGTTTAGCTTGTAAGGCTTTGATTTTTCTGTCTAATTCCGCAACTTTGATTTCTTTTTTATGTTCGAGTATGGAGGTAGCAAACTTGTCGAAGTCAAACGTCCCTGGATTGTTTTCAATAGAGGATTGAATGACTGAACGAGCCTTTTTATGCTTTTCATCAAATAAGGCCGGAATTTTTTGCTGGAAATAATCGTCGTATATGTCAGTGTTCAATTTTAGAAATTTAA
>JANPFV010000114.1:0-2005 GCA_031423615.1 Candidatus Omnitrophota bacterium | reverse complement strand
GTTTTTTGTATTAATTCTTCCTCAAACAGAACAATTTTTCATCTTTTTTTCTATCTTTTTACGCAACCCCTTATTTTAAAGTTATTTGTAATTTAGATGCGTACGCCCTGGAAGGTGTCGTCAGAATTCCACAAATTATTTCTTTCTTATGGTAGCGTCTTTCTTAAACCTGAAGGGTTATGATCTAACCAGTAATTTGAAAACCATATACCCCAATAATATTCCGATATGGGCAACCAGTCTTGCGCCGGACGGTAATTGTACATATGCGGCCGTAAAAACTTTTGGTCCACGACATGAATACCCTGGCTGGTGGCAATAATTTTATCCCGATCAAGGGGGCTGAAAGATTCTAGAAATGGTCTTAAGGTTTTGGAATCCCGCGCCAATGCTATAGGCTGCCGGGAAGCAATATAAAACCCTTCCGTATTTCCCGTATGGACGCGTTTATAAGGAAAAACTTCATCCAAGGTGCGAAATGTGGAATCCAGAGAATCGGTCCAAACGACAAAAATTCCGTCTGGTAAAAGATGACGGGACACCACTTCGAAAAATTGCTGCGAATAAATATTATTACTGTAAGCGCTGGTAGACCGCAGCGGACTCATAAATACCATATCGTAACGGCTCTCATGACTCAGCAAAAAACGTCGACCGTCATCGATAATCAATTCTAAACGCGGATCCTTCATTAATTTCTGAAACAATGGGATCCGATCCAAGTTCTTTAGCAATGTCTTATTCAATTCCACGACCGTGACTTTTTTGACGCCCGGAAGTTTTAAGACTCCCTCAGTGATCGAACCTGTCCCGTAACCGATGATGAGCACATGATTCAGATTTTTAGCCACGGCTGCTGCTTCCAGAACCTGCACGTAAAAAGAATAGGCCGGTCGTCCCCCATGGGAATCCCCGTTTATAAAATTGTGCACAAGGCCCTCGTTGTTGATATAGGTCATAACTACACCATCTTGTCCCTCGTTAAAGTACGCTTGAAATCCGCGAAAAACCGGGTGAATGACGCGATAAATTTCTCCACGCTTAGGAAAGAAAATTCCCACCAGTAACACCATGACAACAATCCCGCAATAATTTTTGAGGGACTTGTTTTCTTTAAGCAGTGGTAAAGCAAACAACAATCCCGTGAAAATAAATATCAGGGCCGTCCATTCGGAACCCAAAAGCGGCAAAAGGACAACTCCTGTCACTATTGCACCGAGAACATTTCCTAGGACATTAAAGAAATAAATTTTTCCTGTCGCCCACTCGGCGCTGATCCTTTTTTCAAAAACGATCCCCACAATCAGGGGAAAGGACGCTCCCATCATCAGTGTCGGAATAAATAAGAAAATCATCGGCCAAATCAAGACTGTGAAAAACCTAAAGAAATCAACGCCCCATTTGAATATATTGTGGGATTGAAAATCTTCCAGAAGATAATATACCGGCGGATGCACATCTTGAGCAAAACTTATCTTGGTCCAGTATGCGAGGGGACTGTAAAGTGTTAAGTAGTAATAAGCCATAAAGATCGCGGCTACCGTGATGGCAATGACCACTTGTAATTTTAAGAAAAGCGAAAACCTTTGCGGCGCTGATAATTTGGGAATGATTTGTGCAATCAGTAAGCTCCCTACGCCAATGCCTAGAAGGTAAACGGCCAGGACACTTGCAAAAGCATAAGGTGAGGATTTAACCAGAACCGTAATAATACGAAACCAGATCAATTCATAACCAATCGCTAAAAATCCGGTCACTGCGACAAGAAACGGCGCATACGTGGCTATCATTTTCTTTGTCTTTAACTGGGGAAAAATAAACGGAGTTTTAAGATTAGGTAAAGCCAATTTGCGCAGAAAAAGAACAGCAATGGCAAGGCATAAATTGATTGCGGCGGCAGCATAGATCGTGCTTTTAATTCCGAAGAATGAAATCAGATAAAAACTACCCACCAGAGATCCCACCGCACCTCCCAGCGTGTTAACGCTATAAAGATAACTGAGGG
>JANPFV010000113.1:0-16917 GCA_031423615.1 Candidatus Omnitrophota bacterium | reverse complement strand
TTATTGGGGCATCGGTTCAACGTCGGATTTAGCGAAAGCCCTCAAAGCGGCGTTAAAAAAAAGCGAGACACGTTGATTTAACTATTGGGAAGTGTTCTGGAATAATTTATACAAAAAGTCAATGTGTCCCGGTTTTCCTTTTAATCAGTGCCTGTCACTATTTACTTTTATTATTAATGTCGTGCAAGTTCCGGCAAGATTGAATATACTACTGACTTAACGCGGTATACAAGTTTTTCTAATTTGAACTAAAAACCTTGCTCACTATGGGAGGCACATGAACCGTACGTCGTCTATTGGGTCATTGTTTAATCACCTCTGCGCTCAGATCGGTGCCGCCAATGTTACCATCGACGAGTCTCAAATCGAATTACGTTCCCGGACATGCATTCCTTATCGCGAATTACCCCAAATCATTGTTTATCCATTAAATGCCCAACATGTCCAGGCTGTCGTCTTGGCCGCTCAAGAATTCAATGTTCCGGTTTGGCCGGTGAGTACCGGCAAAAATTGGGGCTATGGCGAAACGACCGCTTGCTATCCCGGTGGCATAACCATGATTCTAAACCGCATGACAAAAATTTGGCACGTCGATGAAAAATTGGGATACGCGGTTATCGATCCGGGCGTTACCTATCAGCAACTCAATGATTATTTAAAGGCCAATAAAATTCCTTTATGGACCGATGTGACCAGTTCAACGCAAAGCGGAAGCGTGATCGGAAATGCCCTGGATAAAGGGCGCGGACTGTCGCCCTACGCGGATCATTTCGGACAAATCTGCGGAATGGACGTGGTCCTTTCCGACGGTAAAATTTTGGAAACCGGGAATGTTTCACAGGGAAATTATCATTCGCGCCATCTTTATAAGTGGGGCATTGGGCCTTCCCTTCAAGGGCTTTTTGCGCAATCGAATTTTGGGATTGTCGTCAAGGCCGGCGTTTGGCTGATGCCGGAACCGGAAGGTTTTGATTGGGCAGTTTTTGATTACACCGCTAAAGAAGAACAGTTCGGCGACTTCATTGATGATTTACGAAAATTGATGTTTCAGGGAGCTTTGCGCGCTTATCCGCATGTCGCCAACGATTTTGCGATGCTATGCAATGTGTCCCAGTATCCGCATGAGCGTTTAGCTGGGCAAAAATTTTTAAGTCCCGCCGCGTTAGAATCGTGGCGCAAAGAACATGGCGTGGCCCCTTGGTCATTTAGTTGCGGGCTTTATGGTCTTAAAAAGGAAGTGCGAATTCAAAAATATTATCTGCGCCGCGTCCTTTCCCAATATGGGCAAATCCAATTTCTCGGCGCCGCGGCCCAGAACACTCTCTACGGAAAAACGGTGCATTTTTTTGCCAAGGGCATGGGAAAAATGTTGGGCAAATCACCGGCGCTTATGGCCTCGCTCATCCCGGCGATCAACCTTTATCGCGGTGTTCCCACCGACTATTTCGTTAAACAAATTTATGCCAAAGCCTTTGCATCCAAGCCGGCCGAGAAAATCGTCGATGCCGCCAAAGACCAGTGCGGTGTTCTATGGCTGGGGCCTTTGATACCGTTTACTTGCGAACATGTGACCAAAGCCATTGCCATTTCCAAGGACATCACGGCTAAACATGAATTCGATTTTTTTCTAGAAATCATTGTCGAAAGTCCCCGCAATGTGATTTTCCTTTTGGGGGTCTTTTATGACCGCAAGGCCGACGAGGAATGTAGCCGCGCTAAACGCTGGTACACCGAAGTTAAAACAGCACTTTCACAAAATGGATACCCGACTTACCGTATGGCAACGATGAGTATGCCGGACTCATCAGACACCGCTTCGACGCAAAAAGATTTTCTCAATGCAATCAAACAGTCTATTGATCCACAAAATATCATCGCTCCGGGAAGATATGGGATTTCAGCAAATAAGAAAGGTTGAAAATTATGGGAAAAATAATTCCTAAGAAATTTCTCTTTCCCAAAAAGGTTAACGTCGATTACATTGTAAGACAAAGCTTACCGGCCTTCGAAACTCTGGGCGACATATTTCAACTTGTCGTTCTGCCTTTTCCTATTAACATTTTCTGTTTAAGCAACCCCGACCATATCAAGGCCGTCAGCGCCCATAAGGAATGCGGCACGATCAAACCCGAAATTACTCCTAAGGCAGATTTTTTTATGGGCAATGGGGTCTTCAATAACTTAGGAGGCCCCGAATGGATGGCTAGACGTAAAGAATTACTTCCGGCATTTACGGAAAAGAATTCGATGCATTATACCAATTGCTTGCCGTATTGCCTCGACGAAATGAAAGCGCGCTGGATTAAAAACGGTTCAACAAAGCCGCTGGATCTTTTTAAAGAATTGCTTCGCTTGGTTTTGAATTATTCTGCCTATGCGCTTTTTTCCAAAAAATATTCTGAAAAAGAACTTGACTGGATCGTTGAGGCAACTGATTTTGCCGAAACGTTGTTTACAACCTTGATCCCGTACTGGATGCCCACTCCGAACAATGTCAAATATGGACAAGTGAGAAAAGAATTTCATAAAGTTTTCGATGGTATTATTAACGAACACCGGCAGAACAGTGATTTTTCTCAGACGGATATTCTTAAACCGCTTTTGAATGAAGTCAATGCATTAACCGGGAAACCTCATACAAACCAGGAAATCAGGGAACAGATGCTATCTCTTCATTTCGGCACTCCGGCGATGGGCTTGACTATTCTCTGGGGGATTTTCGTTCTTTCAACCCAGCCGGCCATGTTGGAGAAAGTCCGTGTGGAATTAAACTCAGTCCTTGGGGATCATATACCCACCAGCGACGATTTAGAAAAGTTGCCATATTTGGAAATGTTTGTAAAAGAAATTTTTCGTCTCAATCCAGCGTTTATAGGATCATTTCGATACGCGCAAAAACCTATTGAGATTGATGGGTATTCTTTTCCGGCAAATTCTGTTTTTGCCATGATCCGGATTGTCGCCCAAACCCGCCCGGAACATTGGGATAATCCTCTGGAGTTTAGACCGGAGCGACATGCCCAGCGTCCTAAATGCCCTCATGCTTTGATGCCGTTTAGTCTAGGGCCACGCATGTGTCTGGGACGAGTCTTGGCTACCGTGGTTGTTCCTTTGGTCATTGCCCATATTGTCAAAAACTTTGATGTCCGTTTCGAAAATGAACAGGTTGATGTTAGATACGCTTTCGGGATTTATCCCGCCCAAAAAATGTGGGCCCATGTTACAGCCAGAACAGCTCTCTGATATTCTTACGAAAGCCAATACCGCCCCCTCGGGGAATAACCTTCAGGCGTGGAAATTCTTTGTTGAAAATAATATCATTCATCTTTACCTTGATCCAAGTCTTCAAGTCCCGTTCTGGGATACCGCTTTTGCCGCGCCCTATTTTTCTGCGGGCGCGGTCATTGAAAATATCCGCATCGCCGCTCTTTTCCATGGGTTCAAATCAGCAATTGAATATTTTCCCGATGAGAAAAACATGATGTACGTTGCTCGTATGACCTTGGTTACCGGCGCAGATTCTCAATCCCCAGATCAATTGTTATATCCCTTCATCGAAAAGCGATGCACCAATAGAAAGTTTTACGATCCTCTCAGACCGGTACCCGAAACGGTTTTCAGAGATTTAGAAACCGCCTTTTCCCAAAATTCGTCCGTCCATATCCTTTGGAGAAAAATTACTGACTCATCTTATACGCTTTTAAGTGACCTGATCAGCCAAGTTGATCGTTTACGTTTGGAACATGAAACAACTTATCGTGAATTGCTAAAAGGTCTTCGCTTCAATAAAAAAGACCTCGACACAACTAAAACCGGCATCGGCCTGGCATCCGTTGAAGGCGGATGGGTGGGGGAATGTATTTTGCGATTTATTTCTTCTTGGCAACGACTAAAAATTTGCAATCTCTTTGGGTTAAGTCGCTTTTTTGCACATCACGGCAGAAAACAAATATTATCGACCCCCGCCATTGGGTTAGTTTATAGCAAAGGGCAGACCCCAAAAGATTATGTCGAGAGCGGAATTGTCGGTCAGCGGCTTTGGCTCAAAGCGACCGCCCATGGGCTTTCGCTTCAACCGATTGCCGGGATCCCTATCATGATCCTTAATCTATCCCGCAGCCCGGACTTGTTTTCACCGTTGCAACAGAGAGAGATTGCCGATATTAAAAAGAAATTCTTCGCAATATTTCCTATTCCCGAAACCAGCGGCTTGATGTTTCTATTTCGTATCGGATATAGTCCGGCCCCTTCGGCAAAAACATTACGCCGCCCGATCGAATCATTTCTTTTAAATAAAAAACCATAAATTATAAAGAAACTTCATAATGTCTCGTCATGACCTCCCGCAGCAGCGACTCAAATTGTTCCTTGGACTTATTATGCTCCTCGGGATCATTCAATTTGTTCCGCATGATCCTATTATTATGAAGTTCGCTATCCTGATCGTATTCTGGGTTTTATTTTTTTGGCCATTTGAAAAAATAGAAATTGTCATGTGGGTTGTTATCACCGTTTTTATTTTTTACCAAGATTACGCCGCTCTTTCAGTAGGCGCATTCGCCTTCGCACCTGAATATCGTGACATTCTTCTCATGCCGATTTACGAACCGTTCATGTGGGGGTTTTATTATCTTTTCTTAAAAAGATTTATCGCCGACCCGGCCCTTCCTCAGCGCCTTAACTTCAAGGCCTTCGTTGGGCTGATCATGCTTTCACTGTGTTTTGCGTTCTTTGGCAAGAATTCCGCCCTGATGAATTATGCCATGACTTTTGCTACACTGTTTCTCTTAATTATGTTTCATGAACGCTACGATTTTTATTTTGTTTTCACCGCGCTGGGGTTGGGAATTGTGATCGAAAATTTTGGCGTGCACACCGGTCGATGGTCGTACCCGCACCCGGATTTCCTGCAATTGCCCGTTTGGATTCTTATTATGTGGATGGCCGCTGGCTTATTAGGCCGACGTTTTTTGATTCCCTTGTCTTTTACCATTCTGCGCAAGTTACAAAGGCCGACTGCCAATAAATGATTTAAGAAGCGGCAATATGACTTCCCCAATTTTTTCGAAATATTTTTTAATTTTATATATTAGCTTTAAGCCTAAACGATTATAATAATTTTTAATATGACGAATCCAGTGCAAAAAATCATAATGATCCTTGGTTTTGCTATAAACTTAGCGATGGTTTATTTTGTCCCGCACCATGGAGTTTTTAAAACCGTTTTATTTGGAGTTTTCTGGTTTCTTCTTTTTCGCCCTCTGACGTCTCAGGAATATCTCATGTTTATCATTGCCTCGGTATTTATCCTTGGGCAAAATTACGCTGTCATTGCCGCCGGAGGATTCACCTTTAAATATCAAGATATTTTACTCATGCCAAGTTATGAACCGTTGATGTGGGGATATTATTTTTTAACTTTTAAACGATTTTTGGCCGACCCTGCTTTGCCTCAACGGGTAGACATCAAAGCCATCGGGGGGCTGATTATGGTTTCAGCTTGTTTTGTTATTCTTGCCAATAATTCGGCTTTATTGAACTTTGCTTTATTGGGTGCCAGTGCGGTTCTTTTTTTGATGTTCCACGAGCCTTATGACATTTATTTTGCGCTTACCGGGTTCGTAATGGGAACAATCGTCGACACCTTTGGGGTCCATGCCGGACTGTGGTGGTTTCCGGCGCCGGATGCTCTGGGCATACCGTTCTGGATCCCCTTGATGTGGGTGATCGCCGGATTGATGGGACGCCGATTTCTAATTCCTCTTTCCATAATGATAACCCGTAAATTTTGGAAAGAAGAGACCGAGCTCATTTAATTTTATTCTCTGTGCAGATAGAACGTCATTCTCTTTTAAAATCCTACTCAACAAAAATTTTCGTTGCCAGTTTCAAAGAAAAATTGAAATGCATTTAATACCACCTTGCTTGCATAATATTTTCTTTAAAAAACGTTGACGACTGTATTTGCATTGATATAAAATCCTTTCCATGATCTGTCTCAGAAGTCAAATCACCGCTTACCGTTACAATATTTCTGTAAAACAGCGCAGTGTTTTTTTGATGTTGGTCATCCTTTTCCCGCCAATCCTATTCTGGCAAAATCCCCCCTATGATCCTCAATCTTTCTAAACGGACCCTGAGGATATCATCCGCCGTATGCGTGATGCTGGTCCCATTTTGGCTATGGTTTATGGAAACGCAATGGACGCGTTACCCACCCGATTTTTATTACTCCGCCGATGTCTTGTCTCTAGATAATTTTTTTGACCAAAGAAAGAATAAATTCATTGGAGCGCAATTATCAAAAACTAAATTTTATTATGAAGTCATTTCCGCGAATAACTCGGTTAATTTGATTAAAAACGTTTTTGATGTGCGTAAATTGACCGGGGAAAATATTTTCTCGGTACAAAGAACCTATGGCATTGACCCTAAAACCGGAAAACACTTGGCCGGATACGGCGACCGGGACCGCAGCGGTTACTTATTTGCCCCGCCATCGCTGGACAAGCAAGACTACACCTACTGGCACATCAATTACAATACTCCGGCCCTTATGAAATTCCGCCAGGAAGTTTTTATCCAAGGACTTAAAGCCTTTTTGTACAGTTGCGACTATACCGCGGATCAAACAGAAAATTTAACCTATTTATCGACCGTCGGAGAGACGCGCGGAATAAAACTTAATATCCATTTACAAGTTTGGGTTGAGCCCCTTTCGGGCTGGATGATTAAATATGAGGACAAAACTGCCGCTTATTATTACGACCTCAAATCCGGGCACTATTTGTATCCCTGGAATTCGTTTAATAATCGCTACACCAATGAAAGCATTTCTCAACAAATAGCATTGGCGAAAAAAGAAAAGCAAGAAATTATTTTCAGAAAAAGAATCATCCCCGCTTTTTTGCTGGGTTTAGCCGTAATGCTGACCTGGCTCTCCTTTTTACCCTTTAAAAAGAGAAACCCATGATACGCAGATCGCTTGTCCTGCCGCTGGCGCTTATCCTTATTCTTTTAACGGTGGGCGTGTGTATTTTTGTGCCAATGACTTTGATACCTCAGCCTAAAATTTTTACAGTCGGGATCTCACAATGGAATTCTGACCCGGATTATGAAACCAATATTCAAGGTTTTAAAGCTGGCCTGGCCCAAAAGGGTTTTTATGCTGGTAAGAATATCCGTTACATTCAAAAGAATCCCTACGGCAAAATCGAAAATCAGATCGATATCCTGCAGGCCTTTGTCGATGAAAAAGTTGACCTGATATATTCTTTAACAACCCCCGGAACTTTGATTGCCAAAGGTGTGACCAGTAAAATTCCGATTGTATTTTCGATTGTGACGTATCCGGTGGAAACGGGGGTAATCCAATCGCTGGTATCTTCCGAAAATAATCTCGTGGGAATTCGCAATTATGTTCCCGCCGTACGGCAATATTATTATTTCGAAAAACTTTTCCCTGATACAAAAACCTTGGCGTTTGTTCATCATCGTGGAGAACCCAATGCCGAAATCCAGCTTAGGGAATTTAAAGACACATTAAAAACACGCCATATTTCCGTTATTGATATTGCGGCGGTGGATTTGGACGATTTGCAAGAACAGCTTCAGTCACAAAGGAATAAAGTTGATGCCCTTTATATGGCTTGCGATACGCTCATTCAAAATGGCGGGGATGGACTCGTCATCGCCTGGGGTCAAACAAATAAGAAACCCACTTTTTCTTGTCTGGGGGGAGGAGTCGTCAATGGAGCGCTCTATGGGGATGTTGTCGATGTTTTTAAAATTGGCCGCATCGCAGGAGATAAGGCCGCGCTGATTCTTTCCGGAGCGTCACCCACTAATATCAATACGGAGTCATTTTATGAGGACCATATTTTAATCAACAAAAAAACGGCTGATGAATTTAATATTATCATTCCCAAAGTCCTATTAGAAAAAGCGGCCAGGATTTATAATTCATCTGAAAATAACCCGGAACAACCGCATCCCCAATGATGTGGACATTAGACACTAAAGTGCGTACACGACATTTTAAATATGATGCCCATTTTAACGAATAAAAAAATAAAAGATCGTTCATCACGCACAACCCCAAGACTAAAGCTAAAGCTGAAACTGGCCATTCTTTTTAGCGCAGTCATTTCGATGGCATTAAGTTTTATGGGTCTCATCAACTTTCAAAATGCCCGCCAGATCATCATCCATAACAAAGTCAATGAATTAAATATCATCGCTGACTATAAAGTCAAAGAAATAATGGGATTCTTCGTGGAATGGGAAAAAGTGATACGGGTTACCCAAAACCGGCATAGCATCATTAATAATTTTCCGGTCCTCAGCCGATATTTTCTTCAGCCCAATCAACCGGAATATCAACAGGCTAAAAATATCCTTGATAATCAAATGAATGCTCTACTCAAGGCATGGGATTTTCATAATATCCTTTTGCTTAATCCGCAGGGGGAAATCATCTATGAATTCAACGACGAAGCAAATTTAGGCCAGAAATTTGTTGATCCCAGCCACGCGGCCCTGGGGGAAGGGCAAATTGATATTTATTTTTCCGAAGTTATTTTCAATTACACACCATCGTTACCCTATTCCATACTGATGACCGGGCCACTGTATGATCCTGCGGGCCGTTTTCTCGGGCAATTGATTTTTGAAGTGGACATGGCCCCGATTTATGAATTAATTCACAATACCCATGGACTAGGAAAGACGGGAGAGACCGTAGTCGGCCGCCAGGAGCATGACCATGCCTTATTGATACATCCGACGAAGCATGACCCGCATGCCGCTTTCCAAAGAAAAATTTATTATCATGACACCTACGGAATTCCTATGCAACAAGCCACCCAGGGCCAATCCGGGTCCGGACTGAGCCTTGATTATAACGGTGAGCCGATTATTGCCAGCTGGCATCCTCTTTATTTCGGCCATCAACACTGGGGGCTGGTAACCAAGATTGATCAAAAAGAAGCTTTTTATTCAATCCATAGGTTGAAAAATAATTTTATCATCATGTATTTTCTAGTCCTGGTTTTCGCCATAGGTATTGCTTTCGCCAGTGCCATTTCCATCACGCGTCCTCTGGAACAATTGACGCAATCCGCGTTTGCTATCGCACAAGGAAAATTAAATACGCGGGTGCAGGGGGTTGACACCAATGATGAACTGGGCGATTTGGCGGAAAGTTTTAATCATATGGCTGCAACCGTACAAGAAACCACGGTCTCTCGCGATGAACTGTCAAAAGAAATCCAGCAGCGAAATCAAATTGAAAATGTTTTACGACAGTCTGAGGAACGCTACCGGAGTTTGTTCAATTCTATAGACGAAGGCTTTTGTATCATCGAAGTGATTTTTAACGATGAGGATAGACCCATTGATTATCGCTTTTTGCAAGTCAACCCATCTTTTGAAAAGCAAACCGGGTTAAAAGATGCACAAGGAAAGAGAATGCTTGAACTGGCTCCTCAGCACGAAAAACATTGGTTTGAAATTTACGGAAACGTCGCCTTGACGGGAAGACCCATCCGTTTTGAAAACAGCGCCGAACAATTGCATCGCTGGTTCGATGTTTATGCGTTCCGGTTCGGAGCACCCCAAAACCGACAGGTCGGGATACTGTTTAATGACATTACCCAGCGCAGACGGGTGGAAAAAGATTTAGAACAATCCAACCAAGAGTTAGAACGGTTTAACAGCATGGCCGTGGGACGAGAAGAACGCATGATTGAATTAAAGCGTCAAATCAATCTGCTCTCTAAAACGTTAGGGCAAAAGCCGCTCTATGACTTGAGCTTTTTGGATGAAAAAGAAGACGCTCCATAAATTCCCGAATTTTATTAACCAGCCCGGATACCACGACGGGTTCAGTACCCAGATGAGGCGAATATGGACAATCCAAGCTACATTCGAGAACCGGAACATTTTAAACCCATCGATATTTTATTGGTGGAAGATGATTTAGGTGACATCCTATTGACAAAACTGGCCTTTCGCGAAGCTGGTTTTCAAAATAAACTGATCGTCGTTGGCGATGGTCAACAAGCCCTGGATTATATTTATCACCGCGGAGTTTATACGGATATCGAGAAATATCCTCGCCCAGATTTAATTCTCTTAGATATCAATATGCCCAAAATCAATGGCTTTGAGGTATTAAAAATAATCAAGTCCGACAATGACTCTAAATCCATTCCGGTCATCATGCTCACATCCTCACGCAGTGAAAATGACATCGCCAAATGTTATCAGGACGGCGCAACGAGTTATATTTCTAAACCGTTAGATTACAAAGATTTCGTCGAAACGGTCAAATTGTTTAATTTTTATTGGGGCGAGACAAATCGATTGCCGTCAAAAAAAACTAAGATCTCCGTTTCCCCCCATGATGAAAAAAGTGAACAATCAAAAAAATTTAAATAAAACGTCATAGTACGATAGTCTAAGGATTTTTACCGTGCAAAGAGTATTTAAAGATCAGAATTGGCAATTGTATCAACAAATTATTAATACGGCATTTGATGCGATTATTAATATCGATGAATCCGGAAATATTCTGGAATGGAATAAAAGTGCTGAAAAAACTTTTGGTTGGGCCAAGGAAGAAGTTCTCGGAAAGCCTCTGTTGCAAACGATTATTCCTCAAAGGTACCGTAAGTCCTTTGAGCACCGGCTTGAGCATTTTCGAAAAAATGGCGAAAGTCCTGATTTAAATAAGATCATTGAAATCACAGCAATGAATCGACAAGAAAAAGAGTTGACTATGGAGTTAGTCATAACTGCAGTTAAAATTGACACCACCGTGATCTTAAGCGGTTTTATGCGTGACATTAGCGAACGCAAAAGAGCGCAGGAACAGTTTCGTCAAGTCGTAGAGTCAGCTCCGTATGCGATGGTGATGTCAAACAAGGACGGTAAAATTGAGCTGGTCAATAAAGCGGCTGAACTTCTGTTCGGATATGATCGCAATGAATTGCTTGGAATGAACGTGGAGGTCTTAATGCCGCCGCAAATTCGCGGCCAACATACCAAGGATCGCGAAAAATTCAATAAAGCCCCGCAAACGCGGTCACTGGAGGCAAAACGAAATTTGTTCGGTCTACGAAAAGACGGCAAAGAAATACCCGTGGAAATTGGATTAAGTCCCATTGAGACTGTCGATGGGACTTTTACTTTGGCGTCCATTATTGATATCCAAGAACGTAAACTTTTAGAAGAGAAATCTTTCAATTTTTCCCAGCAACTGGAAAAAAGAGTCGAGGAAAGGACCAAAGCCCTCATCCGACAGCGCCACGCGGTATTAAATATCATGGAAGACTTGAAAAAGACCAAGGAAGATGTTGAAAATGCAGAACGCAAGTTGCGGCAACAAACCGCGGAATTGACCCGTTCCAATGAAGAGCTCGAACAATTCGCCTATGTGGCGTCCCACGATCTGCAGGAACCCATCCGCAAAATCGTCGGATTCTCGCAATTATTTGAAAAAAAGTTTGCGGGGCAAATCGATGCAACGTCAAAAGAATATATCGGCTTTGTCGTAGACGGAGCCAAAAGGATGCAGGCCTTAATCCAGGATCTTTTACAATTTTCCCGGGTGGGCCGCAGCGAATTAAAGCTCGAACCCTGTGACCTTAATGAAGTCGTTAAGGAAGCCATAGATAATCTTCAAGCTACCATAGAAGAGAACAAGGCGAAAATCATTTGGAGCGGATTGCCCACATTGTCCGTTCACCGGATTCAAATGGTCCAGCTGTTTCAAAATTTGATCGGCAACGGTGTAAAATACCGCCGGGAAGCTGACCCGGAAATTCACATCGGCGCGGATCTTAAGGACCGGACCTGGGAGTTTTCCGTCAAAGACAATGGCATTGGCATAGAATCCGAATTTTATGACCGGTTGTTCGTTATTTTTCAACGTCTGCATCCTAAAAATAAATATTCCGGCACGGGTATCGGTCTGGCCGTCTGCAAGAAAATTGTTCAAAGGCACGGCGGGCAGATCTGGGTCGAATCTATCCCTGGAAAAGGATCTATTTTCAAATTTACGTTACCCCTTACGGCAAATAAAAATTAAATTCATGTTCAATGAATAATCCCCAGCGGTCTTTAGACATTTAAGTTTTTATAACACTTTAAACGAGGACTAGCGATGACAACAATAAGAAAAACCGTCCGCCTGTTAATTGTTGATGACGATCGGGGTGATTTGGCATTATTTAAGGCCTACCTCAAAGATTTTAATGAAAATGATTATAAACTTTTTGAAGCCGTTGATTTAGATGAAGCGAAAAAAATAATAACCGAGCAAGACTTGGATTTGATCGTCACCGACTTGCAAATGTCCGACAGCCGCGGACTGGAAACATTTGCTAAAATCCAGAACATGACGCTGGATATCCCGATTATTGTCTTAAGCGGATTAAATGATTCGGCTGTCGCCATCGAAGCCGTTGGCAAAGGCGCACAAGATTATTTGGTCAAAGGACAATTTGACCCCGGTTTACTCCATCGCGTCATCCAGTATGCTTTGCAACGTTATTCCCTTTTAAAATACATTGAAGAGTTCCGTGACGCTAACTTGCAAACCATCATCGAAAAGAACAGCGACGGAGTTTTACTGATCAATGAGCAGGGGACCATTCGCTTGGCCAATCCTGCCGCAGAAATTCTCATGGGATTTGAACCCGGTCAATTGATCGGGCAAAAATTTCGCCATCCCATCTATGCCGGCCATCAATTGGACATTGCTATCCAAACTCGCCCGGGCGAAGCCCATTCTGTGGAACTCAAGGCCGTCGAAATGCGCTGGAAGAACGAAGATGTCTTTTTGATCACCTTGCATGATATTACCAAACGCAAACAGTTAGAAACCGCCAAATATGAATTCTTAAGCCTGGTGGCCCATGAACTGCGAACACCCTTAATCGGTATTGGAGGCACCATCCGCAATGTCCTTATGGACCAGACTGGCGACATCAAGGCATCGGTCAAGGACTATTTAATGATGGCCTCGGAGGAAGTCGACCGTCTGGACCAAATGGTCACGGAATTTCTGGATTATTCCGCCATTGAAGAACAACGACTTATGGTCAATCGTACGAAAGTGAACATCAAACAATTGATTGAAAAAGTTTTGATAAATTTTGCCGCGGGTTTGAAAGCAAAGAAATTAAACCTGTCAACCGACATCCGAGACAACATGCCCGCATTTTTACTGGATGAAAACCGTTGTTACAATGTTTTTCGTAATCTGATCGAAAATGCGATCAAATACACGCCGGAAAACGGATGGATAAAAGTCAGCGCCGGATACGATCAACAAACAATGGTTTTAGAATTGACCGTGGAAGATTCCGGAATCGGAATTGCCGAGAAAAATCTTGATCAGCTGTTTCAAAGATTTATACAAATCGAGCGCAAAGTCCAAAATGCCCGCGGGGGAATAGGGTTGGGTCTTTCCATCGTTAAAGGGATCGTCGAGGCCCATGGAGGGCAGATCCGTGTTGAAAGCCATCCCGGGCAGGGAAGCCGATTTATTATCACCATTCCCCAGCAGTTTGAAAATTCAGCCCTCAAAGAACATGCCCCCATGAAACATTTACTGGTCGTCGATGATTCACGAGTCTTGTTAAGGATTCTTCGAGACCGGTTTCAAGCTTTGGGATTTACGGTAGATCAAGCGGCCGGCTTTGAAGAATGTTTGAATCTGGTTGCGACAAAGCCCATTGATATCATTTTGCTAGATTTTAATCTTCCTGGCATGAATGGGGACCGCTTAACGACCCTTTTACGAAAAGAAAAAAATTTCAAAGGCATCATCATCATTTATACCGCCTCTAATCCGCTTTTCAATTTAGAGCAGGCCCACGAATGCGGGGCCGACGATTTTGTGATCAAAACTCCCAATTTAAACCGCATCGTTGAAATTGTTTCAGAATTTACGCACTAAGACCGGAGGAATTATGAACAAAAGAAAACTCCTCATCATCGATGATGATAAAACAATTTTGAAAACCATGTCGGATCGCTTCCGGTTAGAAGGTTTTGAGGTTGTGACGGCCTCCGACGGCCATTCAGGAATGACCTGCGCGGATTTAGAACGGCCAGATTTGATTTTAATCGACGTTTTGCTTCCCGATCTTAATGGCAATGAAGTTTGCCGCATGATCAAGGAGCGTTCCCCTCAGAGCAGTCCGTTGATCATAATTTTAACCGGTAAAATTGATGCCGTCGATGCTTTGCGCGCAAAAAAAGCCGGTGCGGATGATT
Organism: Candidatus Omnitrophota bacterium; assembly: GCA_031423615.1. GTDB lineage: Bacteria > Omnitrophota > Gorgyraeia > Zapsychrales > JANLHA01 > JADLGJ01. The sequence continues at coordinate 2,631 of JANPFV010000113.1, read as the reverse complement.
TTCTGGTAAAAGACACCAATTATCAAACCTTGGTCAACGGTGTTAAAAACTTATTAATGATATAAACACGGCGAATCAAAAATAGGCGTTTTGTTTTTTAAGAAGCGGCTTATCCAATCTCAATAATACGGAGACATATGAAAAATGAAGTTATAGAAATATTAATGATGGAAGATGACCCTGGTGATATCAGGCTAACCAGAGAAAGTTTTAAAGAGGCCGCGGCCCATGTCCTTTTGCATTCCGTTGTTGATGGCATTGAAGGCTTAGACTATCTACGCCGGATGGGGAAATATGCGCAAGCCAAGACTCCGGATCTCATCCTACTGGATTTGAATATGCCGCGCATGGATGGCAGGAAAGTGCTTAACATCCTTAAAAATGATATCCAATTAAAACTCATTCCTGTGATTATTATGACCACATCAGAAAGAGAGCGGGATGTTTTTTGGGCGTATAGTGCAGGGGCGAATTGTTTTATTGTTAAGCCGGTCGATTTTGATCAATTTCAAAAAGTTGTCAAATTGATCAGTGACTTTTGGTTGACAGTCGTGAAGTTGCCAAAAGGTCAGCCTTAAGGTTTTGCGAATGAGAATTTGCAAAAATAAAATTCAGAGTAACTGTTTGACGGTCGATTCAAATATAAACAAACCCCGGAAGTTGTTCCTATGACACAACCCAAATACCAAATATTAATTGTTGAGGACAACGCCACAGATCGTGAACTCATAACACGAATCTTAATGCAGATGGATCCCCATTATCTGGTCACCAGCGTCGGCACTGCCCAACTCGCTTACACCGCAATCGCGCAGAAAAAACCAGACTTATTAATTTTAGATATCTACTTGCCCCATCAAAACGGTTTTAGTTTTTTGCAAAAATTAAGAGACAATGGTTACGAAGACCTCCCGGTCCTTTTGGTTTCGACGTTTCTGGGCACCGACGATCGGCTCAAGGGTTTTCAAATGGGGGTCATGGATTTTATCAATAAACCGATTGTAACCGAAGAATTAAAAGCCCGTGTTACTCTTCAAGTCCGTTTAAAGAAAACCATTGATGACCAATTGTGGGCCTTACAAAAGACCAATGAAGGCATAAAACTTCTTTATAAAGAACTGGAAGTCAAAAACCAAGAATTAAAGCAACTTAATCAAATGAAAGATGAATTCGTCAGCAATGTCTCCCATGAATTAAGAACGCCGTTAACAATCATCCGTGAAAGTATCAATCAAATCACCGACGGGTTATTCGGCGATGTCAATGAGAAACAAAGTCAATATCTCAATAAATCTTTAATCAATGTGGACCGTTTGAGCAATATTATCAATGATCTTCTGGATATCGCTACCCTAGAAAGAGGCAAGTTAAAACTCCAAAAGGAGCGGGTTAACATCATTGACTTAGCGGATGATGTCGTCGTGAATTTTGCCCTGCCAGCTCAAAAAAAAGGTCTGACAATCAAGCATATTACTTCACAAAATCCAATTGATATTTTCGCTGATAAGGAAAAACTTCTTCAAGTCATGACAAACTTGGTGGGTAATGCTTGCAAATTTACTGAACGCGGCGATGTCGTGGTGGAAATTATTGATTCCGGAAATCAAGTCGAAATGCATGTCAAGGATTCCGGAATCGGGATCGCCAATGAGGATATTCCGCGATTGTTTTCAAAGTTTGAGCAGATTGGCCGGCAATCCGGCGCCGGCCCCAAAGGGACGGGCTTAGGATTGTCCATTGCCAAAGGTATTATCGAGGCCCACGACGGGCAGATCATCGTTAAAAGTCAACCCGGGCAGGGAAGTGAATTTATCGTAAACCTGCCCAAAGGACTGGAAAATAACTCTAAGGAGAAAACGGAATGAAAAAGATATTGGTCATTGATGATGATCCTGATATCATCGAATTAACGCGTAACCGTTTAGAAGCCAACAATTACACCGTGATCTCGGCAACTGACGGGAAAGCCGGAATTGAAAAAGCCCAGCAACACAGTCCGGACATGATTATTATCGATATTATGATGCCTCGCATGCAAGGAGGAGAGGCGGTCCGGTATTTACGATCCAACCCTTTGACCAGAAATATACCGGTCATTTTTCTCACGGCCATCAGCGCCCAGCATCCCCAAGGAGAAGAAAGCCAGGGCATCAATGTCGATGGAGAATTATTTACCGCTATCCCCAAACCTTTCAAGTCAGAAAAGTTGATATCAACCATCCGTAAAATGATGAAAAATTAAAGATGACTTCCGGGCGAATCATTGCTTTCTAAAAATAATGTAGTATATTTAAAGCGCGATACGAAAAGGCAAACCCGGGGTAACCCGGCGACATCCCGCAAAATACCACGCGGGATCCCCTTGGGCAGAGCATAACAAGGGGGCAAAACTAAAGGGTCCAGTTGCGCTTGAGCCGAAAAGCACAATCCGGATAGCCAGGTGCCGAATGGATACAAAGATTTATACAGCTTATTCCCCCATGGGAATAAGCTTTTTTTTAGTGTGCGCGGCATGCCTGTGAACTAGACGGTGAAAGACCGTTACGGAGGAGATAGCACCAACCGTTAGCCAAAGGCAAGGGTGTCCGTCGCGAGGCGGAATCTGAAAGAAGTCATAAGGCAAAATCTCGG
>JANPFV010000112.1:0-13783 GCA_031423615.1 Candidatus Omnitrophota bacterium | reverse complement strand
GGCCGAGATTTTGCCTTATGACTTCTTTCAGATTCCGCCTCGCGACGGACACCCTTGCCTTTGGCTAACGGTTGGTGCTATCTCCTCCGTAACGGTCTTTCACCGTCTAGTTCACAGGCATGCCGCGCACACTAAAAAACCGGTCTTCCGGCAAAACCCTTCCGAAAGACCGGTTATAAATTATTTGACGGGTTGGGCAGCCGCCGCATCAGCCTGCGGCAAACCCTGCAACAACGCAACTGAACGTTTAAAATTATTTGCGTCTTTATTCTTGCGGAAAATTTCTACCGATTTCTCCGCCTGGGCGCGGGCCAAACTGTAATTGCCGGCCAACCCTAAGTTAGTCGCCAACAAATAATGCGCTTGGCCATTATCCGGCTCAACACGGGTAGCCACCATCAAGGTATCAATGGCACGATTGAAATCCTTTAAGTGCATATACGTTTGACCAAGAATCAGATAACCCTGCACATCCTTAGGGTTTTCTTTAATAGCTTGATCGAAACTCTTGATTGCGGATCTCACATCTCCCTGCTGCAGACGCTGTAAACCCATTGCGATCATAGGGTTCGTCGCGGCAGGAGATAGCGAGGCCATTTTATTTTGTTCGTTGGCTGTCGTTTTCGCACCATCAGTTTTTTTTGCTTCGCCACAGCCTGCCCACATAACCACCATTGCTAAAACAATTAAAAGATTACGCATAAAACTCTCCTCTTGTTTGTTCATAAAAATTTCTAAGCCTTAACCAAAGACGTCAAATAACGCTGCACACCTTCGGCGGCCGCGCGTCCTTCATTGATCGCCCACACGACGAGCGATTGCCCGCGGCGCATATCACCGGCGGCAAAAACACCGGCCACACTTGTCATCCGGTTTCCATCCGTTTTGACATTGCCGCGGTCATCCAATGCAACACCTAATTCTTCGATCATTCCTCCTTTGACTGGCCCTAAAAATCCTAACGCTAACAAAACCAAATCCGCTTCCACAACAAATTCTGATCCCGCAACTTCCTTCATTGCACTGCGTCCCGTCACCGGATCTTTCGGCCCGAATTCCACGCGCACCGCATGCAATTTTTTTACAATGCCATTCTCGCCGCTGAATTTTTTGGTTAAGATCCCATAATCCCGCTCAACCCCTTCCTCATGAGACGTCGATGTGCGCTCGATAAAAGCCCAGCTCGGCCAGGGATTATCGGCGCTACGTTCCTTAGGCGGTTTGGTCAAAAGTTCAAAGTTGCGGACAACCACCGCGCCCTGGCGGTTCGATGTCCCGATGCAATCTGAACCCGTATCACCTCCGCCTAAGACAATGACTTTTTTGTCAGTAGCGAGAATACGGTCTTCGTCGGTAATTTTCTGACCCTGATTAACGCGATTCTGTTGAGTAAGAAAATCCATGGCAAAATGAATACCCTTGAGTTCCCGTCCGGGAACCGGAATATCCCGGGGCGATTCCGCTCCGCCGGAAAGAACCACGGCGTCGTACTGGGAAACCAAGTCTTTCGCCGAAATATCTTTTCCGACGTGAACCCTGGTCTTGATCTTGACACCTTCATCCCGCATACGTTTAACGCGGCGCTCGATGACCCATTTTTCCAGTTTAAAATCCGGAATGCCCAGAGCTAAAAGTCCGCCGACGACTTCATTCTTCTCATAAAGAGTGACGTGATAACCCGCTTTGTTAAGCTGGTCCGCGGCGGCTAAACCCGCCGGGCCGGATCCGATGACGGCAACTTTTTGCCCCGTCCGATGGGCCGGAACTTGCGGCTTAAGCCAATTTTCCTCGTAAGCTTTCTCGACGATAGAAACTTCAATATTTTTAATCGTAACGGGAGGCTTGTTGATTCCGAGCACACAGGCATTCTCGCAGGGCGCCGGACAAACACGGCCGGTGAACTCAGGAAAATTATTGGTTTTGTGCAAGCGTTCCATGGCTTGTTCCCACCGGTCTTTATAAACCAAATCATTCCAGTCGGGAATGATATTGTTGATGGGACAACCCGACTGGCAAAACGGCACGCCGCAATCCATACACCGCGCCCCCTGCTCGCGCAATTTTTCCTCGGGCATATGCAGATGGAATTCTTTAAAATGTTTCACCCGTTCGCGCGGTGGTTCGTTAGTAAAATCCTCGCGATCGTATTTCATGAAACCTTTGATATCACCCATAAATTTTCTAGCTCTTTATTCTTTCGTCAAAAGTGTGGACTCAACGGGAAAGGCCGAATCCTTGACATTTTTGGCTTCTTCAACAATCTTACGGTAATCCGTCGGATAAACCTTGACGAACTGTTTTAAACGGGCCGGCCAATCCACTAATATCTTTTCGGCCACGGGGCTGCCGGTGAATTTGGCATGCTTTTCGATCAAACTCTTTAATTCCTTCTCATCCGCAGAATCGACAACCGCAAACAATTCCACCATTCCTAAATTACAATGGTTTTTAAAATTTCCTTCCCGGTCCCAAACGTACGCCAGCCCGCCGCTCATTCCCGCGGCAAAATTGCGGCCCGTCGGCCCGAGGACCACGACACGCCCGCCGGTCATGTATTCACAGCCGTGATCGCCGACCCCTTCAACAACCGTGTGCGCCCCGCTGTTTCGAACACAAAAACGTTCTCCCGCCATGCCGCGAAAAAACGCTTCTCCCATGATCGCGCCATAGAGCACAACATTGCCGACAATGATATTTTCTTCCGCGATAAATTTCGCCTTTCTCGACGGATAAACGATAATATGTCCGCCCGACAGGCCTTTGCCCACATAATCATTGCAATCGCCTTCCAGCGTCAAGGTGATCCCCTGCGCTAAAAACGCTCCGAAGCTTTGTCCGGCCGAACCCTCAAATGTGATCTGAATTGTATTGTCCGGCAAACCCGCCAATCCATGAGCGCGGGCAATCTCAGCGCTTAACATCGTCCCCACCGTCCGGTTAATATTATGGATCGGGGTAGAATAACTCACCGGCTTTTTATTTACAATCGCATCCTGACATTGAGCGATCAATTCATTGTCCAACGCTTTTTCCAAACCATGGTCCTGACGACCCACATGATGGATCGCCACCTCCGGGGGAACGTCCGGCTTGTGCAAAATATTGGTCAGGTCGATGCCTTTTGTTTTCCAGTGGTCGATCAATTCACGTGTCTCAAGACAGTCGACCCTGCCGATCAAATCGTCAAATTTCTTAAACCCCAATTCGGCCATGATCTCGCGCACTTCTTGGGCCACAAACATAAAGTAATTGATCACATGTTCCGGTTGTCCGGGAAAAAGTTTACGCAATTCCGGGTCCTGCGTTGCAATCCCGACGGAGCAGGTGTTCAAATGGCATTTGCGTAGCATAATACAGCCCATCGAAACCAGCGCAATTGTCGAGAAACCGAATTCGTCGGCGCCCAGCATTCCCGCAATTACCACATCACGTCCCGTTTTCAATTGGCCGTCGGTTTGGACCCTAATGCGTCCGCGCAAATCGTTCATGACCAGAACCTGCTGCGTTTCCGCAATCCCCAGTTCCATAGGCAAACCGGCGTGCTTAATCGATGTTTGCGGCGAAGCACCTGTCCCGCCCTCATAACCGCTGACTAAAACGTGGTCAGCTTTCCCTTTAGAAACACCGGCCGCGATGGTGCCGACGCCAATTTCTGAAACCAACTTAACCGAAACATCCGCGCGATTGTTAGCATTTTTCAAATCATGGATCAACTGCGCCAAATCCTCGATGGAATAAATGTCATGATGCGGGGGCGGCGAAATCAATTGCACGCCGGGTGTTGTGTAACGGGTTTTGGCAATTTCCTTGCTGACTTTGTGGCCCGGAAGCTGCCCGCCCTCGCCGGGCTTGGCCCCTTGTGCCATTTTAATTTGCAATTGATCGGCGTTGACAAGATATTCAATCGTCACGCCGAAACGGCCTTGAGCGACCTGTTTGATCCGGCTTCGCTTCAAGTCTCCGTTAGGCAGAGGCAAAAATCTTTCCGGATCTTCTCCGCCTTCCCCCGTATTGGAAAATCCACCCATGCGGTTCATCGCGATGGCCAACGTTTCGTGTGCTTCTTTAGATATCGAACCGTAACTCATCGCCCCCGTCGCAAAACGCTTGACGATATCTTTGGCCGCTTCAACATCTGCCAAAGGAATGGATGTCCCTTTTTTAAAAGCCAAAAGACCGCGGATCGTCGCCAGATTGCTGGCCTGGCTGTTAATCACTTCGGAAAACTTTTTAAAAGTTTTAAAATCATTGGACCGCACAGAATGCTGCAAAAGTGCAATCGTCTGCGGGTTGAATTGATGATGTTCTCCCTGCGAGCGCCAGCCGTAATCGCCGCCGACATTTAGCATCTGGTCATAAACATTCTCGTCGGGATATGCTTCTTTATGATGACGAAGGCTTTCCTCTGCGACTGTTTCAATCCCGATTCCTCCGATGCGCGAAGGCGTGGCTGTAAAATATTTTTCAATAAACACTTCGCCCAGTCCCACCGCTTCAAAAATCTGCGCCCCGCAATACGACTGGATTGTCGAGATGCCCATTTTGGAAATAATCTTAAACAACCCCTTGCGGGTGGCTTTGATGTAATTCTTTTGCGCCTCTTTAAATGTCAAAGTCGAAGGATAACGTCCGTCTTGAATCTGAGCCTCGATCGTTTCAAAAACCAGATAGGGATTAAAACAATTCGCCCCATAACCAATCAAGGCCGCAAAATGATGCATTTCCCGCGCTTCGCCGGTTTCTAAAACCAAGCTCACCTTGGTGCGGGTCCCCTGGCGGATCAAATGCTGATGCAGTCCCGAGCAAGCCAAGAGTGTCGGCATAGGCACATGATTTTTATCGATATCGCGGTCGGAGAGGACCAAAATAGAAAAGCCTTTTTCGATGGCGGCGTCAGCGGCCTGAAAAACGCCTTCGAGGGCGGCATCCAAACCTTGCGGTCCGTCCGCCTTATTAAAAACAATAGGGATTGTGGTCGCGCGTAAATTGCCCTGATTGACTTCACGGATTTTTTCCAATTCTTCATTGGTGATAATAGGACGGGAAACACGCAAACGATGGCACTGCTGTGGAGTTTCATCGAGCAAATTGCCTTCGGCGCCCAGCATTACATTTTCCGCCATAACGATTTCTTCGCGAATAGCATCCACCGGGGGATTCGTGACCTGCGCAAAAAGTTGCTTAAAATAATTATACAGCGGCTGAGGCCGATGGCTCAAAACGGCAAGCGGCGTGTCCGCTCCCATAGAGCCGGTCGCTTCCTCGCCATTGAGCGCCATAGGATCGAGGATGATGTTCAAATCTTCCAGGGTGTAACCGAAAGCCCGTTGACGTTCCAGCAAAGTTTTTTCATCGAGACCATGCACGCGCCGAGGAGAAGGGAGGTCCTTTAGATCAACGACATTCTCGTTCAACCACTGGGCATAGGGCTGACGCGTCGCATAAAAATGTTTGATTTCCGCATCGTCGATGATCCGGCCTTCCACCGTGTCAATGAGAAACATTTTCCCCGGTTCGAGGCGGCCTTTTTTGACGACATTTTCCTGGGGAACAGGAAGCACTCCGGTTTCCGAAGCCATGATCACGGTGTCATCGTTGGTGACCCAATATCTCGAAGGACGAAGACCATTGCGATCCAGCAAGGCCCCAACATAGCGGCCATCGCTAAACGCAATCGAAGCCGGTCCATCCCACGGTTCCATGAGACAGGAATGATATTCATAAAAAGCCTTTTTCTCCGCCGACATGGACTCATGCGCGCTCCACGCTTCGGGGACCATCATCATCATCGCGTGAGGTAAAGAGCGTCCGCTTAAAACAAGCATTTCCAAAACATTATCAAATGTCGCCGAATCGCTGCCGTGCGGCACGACAATGGACAAGACTTTTTCCAGATCGTTGCCGAACGCTTTGGAAATAAACTGCATCTCCCGGGCATGCATATAATTGATGTTTCCACGCAAGGTATTGATTTCGCCGTTGTGCGCAATCATGCGATAAGGATGCGCCAATGCCCACGTCGGAAACGTATTGGTGCTGTATCGGGAATGGATCATGGCCAAGGCTGATGTCAAAAGCGGATTGGCCAGATCCGGAAAAAAACGATCGACTTGCTGGGCCATCAACTGGCCTTTGTAAACCAAGGTGCGGGAAGCGAGACTGCAAAAATAATAATAATTACGCTGGCCCAAGGTGCTTTCCTGCACTTTATTGTAAAGTCTTTTACGGATCACATACAGTTTACGGTCAAAATCTTCCGGCCGGGTATTTTTGCCGCGACCGATAAAAAGTTGTTTGAATGCGGGCATGACCGAACGCGCCACATGTCCCACTTGGGTGGGTTCATGTGGGACATGACGCCAGCCTAAGAATTTCTGTCCTTCTTCATGGATAATATGTTCAGTCCACTGCTCAATGACGTTGCGGTCAGCCAAATTGGGAGGTAAAAAAACGATTCCGGCGCCATAGTTTCCGAATGCAGGCAAGGCGATGCGGCTTTTAGCACATTCTTTGCGAAAAAAATCGTCCGGCATTTGAATCAAAATCCCCGCACCGTCGCCGGTTTCGGGGTCGCATCCGCAGGCGCCGCGATGAGCTAAATTTTCCAGAATTTTTATCCCGTCACGAACAATACTATGGGTTTTCTGACCTTTAATGTTGACAATAAAGCCGACGCCACAGCTGTCTTTTTCAAAAGCCGGGTCATAGAGGCCTTGTTTTTTCGGATAAAAATTCGTGCTCATTTTTCCTCTGCCTTTAAGAGATATATGGCATTAATCCCGGAAAGAAAATCCTTGAATTAACATCATTTAGCGCGGAATAGGTATAGCAAAATTAATTGTATATTCTATCTTTTTTCCCTGAATTTGCAATTTAATATTTATACCCCGAATTCCTACTTAGAAAATGATTCTCCCCTCGAGACCTCGACGAGTGAAATTTTTCACCCATTGGGTGAAAGGCTGCTCGTCGATAAACGGTTTCTAAGTAGGAATCGGGGTTATATTTGGTGGTGTCTTTCTCGGGAGGGTTGACTGGGGATCTTCTTTTAATCAGTTGCGCGGCTGAGGCTAATTTTCTCTTTCTCCCCATTTTCACTATTGAGCCCTAAAAAAAGCGGCACATTGGTCAGTGGCTGCATATAGATGATGAAAGGCTTAAAGCCGGGAGCGCTCTGAAGTTCTTTGAGTTGCGCGGGATTCATTTCAAATTTGATTTCCTCGCCGGAAGATTGAGTCTGCAAATTCAAATTATCCGCCTTAAAGTCGATACCGCCTTTATGGGCCGAATCCATCGGCGTTGTCACTCCCGAGCTGGCGGCGGACCTTTGAATATCCGCAGTCACCGAGGTGGAAAGTTTTTTCTCCAGTTTTTTCAATAACTCAGCCACGGTATGCATATAGCTGGGATTCTGTTGGCCTTGGCTACGCATTCCTGAAACCAATGCAGCGATATCTGGCAACTGGCCAAAGCTATAACTTAACATCGTCGCAAAATTTGCGATATCATGATCCACATCATTGTCGTTGGCCACACCCGCCTCACCCCATCCAATGATCGTAGGCTCATCCGTTTTAGGATCGATAATGAAATTTTCAAAATGAACAGCATTATGCGCTATCTTATGATCATGAACGGCGGCTAAAATCTCGGCTGCTCTGCGAAAATAAAAAATCTTTCTTTCAATGGAATATTCTGTAAAAAAGGTCGAATAACTCAAACGCAAACCATGAGGGGCTTTTAACTTAATATAAAATCGACGGTCCCTTGTTATTCCCCGGGCCAAAATGGTCGACACTCCTCTAACGTTTCTTTCTTTTAAAGCGTAGAGAACATTGGCTTCGTTAAGTAATTTGTTCCTATTTCTTCTATCACTCTCACCCCAATGATTTAAAAGTTTGTAAAAAATCCCCTCGGTTTCAAACTTATCTGGTCGATAATAAATTTCACTAATGGAATCACCATCCGTTGGCAAAGACTGAAGTTCCCTAAGATTCAAGGGTTCATTTTCCACCGGAATATCTACATTATAATCAACGTGATCCACCAGATGTTGCAGCCCCGAGCTGGCGGAAGATGGCTGAGATTCCGGCGGGTTGCGGGCCTCCGGAAGCTCAAGACCAGGCAATAATGATGAGAGATCAGGAGATTGATAAGTTTCCACATACAGCGGATATAAATCGCTCCCTTTTGCTTGTTGTTGACGTAATAGTTCATGTCCAAATCCAACCGGATCAGGGCGAAACGGACGGAAGTCAGAATTATTTTTAAAATCATAACCAAGCATCAACATGGGATCATTTAGAAAAAGATTATCCGGGGCCCAATATAATTGACGACGCAATACACTTTCAATACTCTCATTTAAGAATGCAAAGGTAAACGGCGATCTTTGACCTTTTACCGTGGTTTGTCCCGCAAACATTTTAAAAGCTCGGTTAAGTAAACTTACAATTTTCTCCTTTTGACCTGGGAGTGTAATTGACTTGTGGCTAAACCCCCGCTTAAGAAATTCGACCGCCGCTTTATTATACGCAATTCTTTTTTTAAAATATCGCAATAAAAAAGCTTCCTTTTGTTCTATGGTTGCTAGAGTATAGGGTAAACCTCCGACAATTGTCCAGTCCCATTGATTATATAGAGTAGGATCAACCAATAAAATCAATCCCCATAACAACATATCTCCATAGGTCAAACCCACTGAATTAGGCTGACCATTTCGCAGAGGAATAATCTTGTTCCATTCTTTTGTTTGCTCTAATTCCAAAAGACTTAAAATATACCGGTGAAAAAGCTGTGCATCAATTAGGTCACTATCATTGCCAACCAAAAGTTCATGATCAAGCGCGGCGTCTCTGAGACCTACTAATCCAGAAGAATTCTCTGGATGAAGCCCAATTTTTCGTAAGTGAACACTAGCCGCCACGACCATAACCCTCAGGGCCAAGGCTCTTTCTAAAGGCGGAGCAAACTCCAAAAAATTATAAACCTGCAAATATCCTTGCTCCACATGATATGGGGTACCCCCCTGCTCAACATACGTAGCCGCAAGATATTCAAATATTGACCCAAAGTCGTTGGCAAATCCTTCATCAACCCATTGCTTGTTGAAATGGAAGAAAAAGTAAGCCTTTTTCTCATCGCTTCTAAGTTGGGCGAGCAGAAGCGTTAGATTAGAAATAAACTTTGGATCAAATGCCTTGAATTGATATCCAGAACCGTAGACCTTTCTTAAATTGATAAAATCATTAACTATTGTCGTTACAACACTATCAAGATGTTCCTGAATTTTTTTATTCATTGAATCAGGCGGCGAAATATCCGCCGACTCAATTTGAACATGGACCCGGCTAGTCTGATGGGACTCCACCGCTGCTGATGCGCGCATGGCTCGGTCATTTGTTGTGATTTCAAGAGTACTGCTCGCACTAAAGCTCTGAGCACTGAATCCGCCGGAAAAATATTTCTTGGGAATCATTTCCTGTGTGGCCGGATCAACTTCTTCTTTGATATAGTTATAGGCGCCTTTCTTAAAGGCCACGAGGTATTGCTCGTAGATTTTTTGCTTCTCATGAGGATCGTCGATATTGACACCGGCGACTTTGTTCTTGTCGACGTAAACTTGAGAAAGGATACTATCTTTGATTTTTTTCTTGTACCACGCGGCGAGGATCAGGGAATTATAAATCTGACGCAATTGAGAAAAATTCTTGCCGTTATTTATCTCTTTAGTCAGGGCGGGAATGACGATTTCTCTAATGATCTGCGAACCCAGGGCATTGGTTGCCTTTCCCTCAGCTTTGTCATTCCCGCGTGCTTTTAGCGGGAATCCATTTTGGATATGGGCATCCCCGCTCAAAGATTAATAGGATGACATATTTAAAGCGACGTAATCTTCTTCCAACATAACTTTTAAAGACGATTCTATAACGTATGCACTGGCCGATTTTGAATTTTCATAAACGACCGCTTTTGCGGGAACGATCCAAACTTTATTAAAAGTGTTAATGGGAATTTCTGTTGTGCCGAATTTCTTTTTGGCTTCGGCCTTAATCCGCTCCCAGAACTTTTTTCCCAATTCGTCTTCAGGATAAATCAAACTCGCCGTGATTTGCTTTAACATATAATCTTGCGCCAAAAGGTCGCGGCCCATTTCCGTTTGGCCAAAACTTTCCGGAACAATGCGATCCTTTTCGTAAGGCGAAAGATTGACCCACATTTCCTTCTCGGGTGTGGTGAGCGAGGCGAGAAAGTACTTGACCAGCTTTGCGGCTTCGCCTTGATCGGCTTTTTTATCGTCACCACAATCGAGAATGAAATCAAACACAAAAGGATTGTCCGGATAAACCTTGATCCCTTTAAGAATGGACGGATTAAACGCTTGGCTCATATGGACCATGGTGCCGGGCAAAGGCAAAAAAATCTCCTGGGCATAAGACGGCGGGATCACAGTTGTGCCCAAAAAGCACAAGAGAATAAAGCCGCTCACCAACTTATGAAATAAATTTTTTGTCTTACTATTTTTCATAGAGACACACAGTCTTACCGCCAGCTAGTCAAAAATATTGACCGCTAAGAAAAGCTGACCATCATGTAGGTTGAGAAAAATTGAAAGCTTTTGAAAAGTTAGGCCCAGCCAAGGAACCGTTGGGCTATGTATCAAGAATACCATTCAGGGCGGAAAAAATCAAAAAAATCTTGGCGGGACAAAGCTTGCCACGGAGATGGGATTCAAACCGACCATCCCATCTTATTCACACCCTTTTCCCCAGTTTAAATGACAACGCAACGGAGGATTGACCCGTTTCCAATGTTTACGAAAAGGCACCGTGGCTTTCTGAAATTCATTGCTCCCGCACTTGTACATGAAAATCTGTACGGCGTCTGTGTCATAGGCGCCGGGGGCCTCCTCACTCATGCTGATACGAATATGCGCCCAGTGTTCACCGGGAAAAATCGGATCTTGCCGGTAGGCCCAATACCCATCGGAGGCGCCGTCCTTAAGCGTGATTGCGCCTATACGCACACACTCTCCCTGGTCGGCGGCGTAAAAATATTTTACGGCCAAAGCGAGGTGATCGGTCGCGTTATGGACCACATAATAGGAAAGGATCTGCGACTTATCAACGGTGTCTGTTTTAAATTTCATTCTCTGAATGATCGGCAAATAAGAACATCCGGCCAAGAATAAAACCATTACCGCGGCGGCTAAAATTTTCTTTTTCATGTCGATTTAAATTTCCCGGTATTTATTTGTCATGGGCAGACGCCAGTCCTTGCCGAAAGCGCGGGGAGTGATCTTGATACCGGGTGGCGCCTGGCGGCGTTTATACTCACTGCCGTCGACCATACGGATCACATCTTTGACGATAGTGGGATTACCGAATTTCTTGACAATAGCGCTGAGTGACCGGTGGTCTTCTACATAGGCTTGCAAAATTTTATCCAGCAAATCATACGGCGGCAAACTGTCCTGATCCTTTTGATTGAAACGCAGTTCCGCGGTGGGAGGCCGCACAAAAACACTATCCGGAATGACGGGACCCAGAATTTCATTAGCCCAACGGCTGATTTCATAAACCATGGTCTTGGGAAGATCTTTGATGACGGCAAATCCTCCGGACATGTCACCGTAAAGCGTGCAATACCCGACGGCAATTTCGCTTTTATTTCCGGTGGTCAAAACCAGCCAGCCGAATTTATTGGAAAAAGCCATTAACAAGTTGCCGCGCACGCGGGCCTGCAGATTTTCTTCTGCCACGTTGCGAGGCAAACCGGCAAAGCCTAAGGCGAGAGCGTTCAAATAAACGTCATTGATTTCTTTGATACCGATTTCTTTAAATTCAATGCCGAGGTTTTCCGCCAAAGCTTGGGCATCAGCCCGGGTTTCCGGGGAGGAAAACTGCGACGGCATGGTCATGCCGATGACATTTTCGCAACCCACCGCTTCTCGCGCAATGACCGCGACCAAGGAGGAATCGATCCCGCCGCTTAAACCCATCACGACTTTTTGAAAACCATTTTTGCGGACATAGTCGCGCGTGCCTAAAATCAAAGCTTCAAAAATCCTTTCATCACGCGTCATCCTCGGCATCACATTCTTGTGCGCCGTGATGCGGCCGATCAATTCTCCGTCAGTAGGAAGCGTGATGGTATTTTTGCCGGACCCGCGTTTTTTGCGTTCTTCATCGACGGGTAAGTCCACGACCAGAAGGTCCTCGTTAAATTGTTCCGCCCGCGCCAAAATTTTTCCCCGGGGACTGACCACCAAACTGCCTCCGTCAAAAACCAGTTCATCCTGACCGCCGATGAGATTAGCATAACAAATGTAGGCCCGGCTTTCTTTGGCCCGCTTGACCAATAATTTTTCCCGGCGTTCCAATTTTTCATAATCATAGGGCGAGGAAGAAAGATTGATAAGGACCATAGCTCCATTCTGGGCCTGACTTAAATAAATGCCATCATCCTGCCAAATGTCCTCGCAAATGTTTACACCGAAACACACATCGTTGAATAAAAAAACCGGGTGCTTAAAGCCTTCGGAAAAATATCTTTTCTCGTCGAAAACGCCATAATTGGGCAGGTCATGCTTATGATAAACACCCTGCACTTTGCCTTTCGCAATCACGGCGGCGGCATTAAATAAATTTTTATGTTTGTCCACATCAACAAAACCGACCACCATGACGATGTCATGAACCTGCGCCGCGATGCTTTTTAAGACCTTGAGATTATCGCGGACGAAATTTTCTTTATAAAGGAGGTCTTCGGGAGGATAACCAGGGATCACCAATTCAGGAAAGACCACAATATCCGCCTTGACCTGCCGGGATTTTTGTAAATAATCGAGGATTTTCTGTTGATTGCCGGGAAGGTCCCCGACGGTCACATTGATCTGGGCGATGGCGACGCGCAACATATTAGGCTTTAGCGTTTCTGATGATCTTCAAGAAATTGGTATAGATGTTCTCGGCTTCTTTTTCGAAAAGCGCTTTGTTCTGAACGTATTCTTTAAGCATCATATCTTTTTTTTCTGATAATAGCGATGGGGAATTTTGAAAATATTCCTCCGACCACTCGCGGATGCTTTTGTCAGTGATTTCGATATGAAACTGAAGACCGTAAGCGTTTTGGCCTACCCTCAAAGCTTGAGTCGGACAATTCGGGCCGGTCGCCAACAAACTCGCGTCCGCCGGAACGCTGAACATGTCACCATGCCATTGATAAACAAGAATATCTTGGGGAAGATTTTCAAACAACGGGTCCTTTTCCCCGTCGGGCGTCAAACGGACCGTCCTCCAGCCGATTTCCTCTTGAGGGGAACGGCTCACTTGCCCGCCGGACGCTTTACACAATAATTGTGAACCTAAACAAATCCCCAGAAAAGGCTTTTCCTCGGTTATGACCCGCTGAATAAAAATATTTTCGGCCTTAAGATAAGGATAGGTGTCTTCTTCATAAACATTCATCGGCCCACCCAGACAGACAACAGCTTCTATTCCGTCGAAATCTTGGGGTAAGGATTCGCCATCATACAATTTAATGATTTGACTTTTAAATCCACGCTGCTCATAAAACGCGGCAATGGTCTCTGGCCCTTCGATGTCAACGTGCATGATATATAGAATCAGGGGCGGCTCCATAATCGAGTAGGAGGTAGATGATTATTTCATCTCCCGACCTCTCACACCACCGTACGTACCGTTCGGTATACGGCGGTTCATCAAAATTAATGAGACAGTGAAAGTCGTTTGGTCAAACTTATAAAACCCATTTTGTCAAA
>JANPFV010000111.1:0-23181 GCA_031423615.1 Candidatus Omnitrophota bacterium | reverse complement strand
AGAATACCATCGGCGGCCATACAAATAATCTTGGCCCGCTGAACCAAACGAAAAGAAAAACTTCGTCCGGTAGACCAAGCGTCCAATGTTTTTCGTTCTTCGGCAGATAAGGTTATAGGTTCGGCTAAGTTCATGCATAAGCATTATGACATCGTCGAGCGATAGGTAAAGTTAAAAGTAAACTAATTTATGACTCACTACACTAGCACGGCGATAAGAAAATTCTAAAATAAAAATGAAAACCCCAAAAGGATAATACAGGAGTTTTAAAATGTTTGATTGGTTGAAGAAGAAAAAAATGGAAAAAGCAGTGGCGAAAAAGAAAAACTATGCGGAAACTTTGGCACCCTATCAGGATACTATTCAAAAAACACTTAAACCTTACATAAAAATTACTGCAACAAAAGCTGGTGACTTAAAATTATGGCAAAGTAAATTTGGCGGCCACCCGTATTTGCCCGAGGGGGCAGAATACCCTAAGACATCAAAGGGAAAATATTTACATTTATTAGCTCAAATCAATTTTACCGAGGTCCCGCCGCTGAATCCTTTTCCGCAAGCAGGGATTCTCCAGTTTTTTATTGCCGATGATGATAGGTATGGTCTTAATTATGACTATCCTACTCAACAAGATACTTTTCGCGTGATTTCCTATCCCCAAATCGACCAAAATAATATTGAATCCGATCTTAGTTTTCTTCCTCAACCCAAAATGTTTCCATTTGTAAAGGAAACGTCTTTATCTTTTGAAAAAAAAGATATGCCGGTCGGCTTTTGTGATTATCAATATGATAAATATTTTAAAGATTCAGATGATAATTTTGATGAAGCCTATGCCGAGACTTACGATTCTAACAGTCATCGCATAGGAGGATATGCTTATTTCACACAAAGCGACCCGCGCGACTATGGAAATGCGCATTCAGACAAAACTATTCTTCTTTTGCAAATCGACTCAGATAGCGAGAATGATATTATGTGGGGTGATGAAGGCGTAGCCAATTTTTTCATTTCAGACGCAAACTTAAGAAACAAAATATTTACTGACGTCCTTTATAATTGGGATTGTTGTTAAAATCTCCTCGCCAAGAATCAAGTATTTTAGTGTGAAAAAAGGTAAGGGATGATGCCCAAAGAATTGGGCGGCCCCATCAGGGCCGTGACCACCCTTAGGAATTCAAGTCAGGCCTAGCCCGATATTGGAAAAACTAAATATTCTTGTTTTCTCCTCGATCCAATGATATTCTTGTGTTGTGTCATAACTCATCAAAAGTTCTCGACTTACATTTCTCAATCCGTATAATTTCTATGCTTTTGAGCTTAAATCACTGTTTATTGGCTTGCGGTAAGACTGTGTATTTATATGTGTAAGAATAATACTAAAAATTCGCTTCGCAAGGCCGTCAGCGGCTTTATTCTGCTTACTTTTTTGACCGGGCAGGTATGGCCGCCCTCCATGGCTTTCGCCCAGAGCATCCCCGGTCTTAATTTGCCTGTGCCGGGTGCTATGGTCGGCATCAGCCCCAGTTATGTTCCAATCGCCATCAAAGGTCTCAAAATCTTTCCTGACAATCCTTTTCGCTTTGACTTCATTCTGGATACGGGAAATTCCAAATTCGAAGGTGAAAAATTAAAAGCAGAGTCGAGTCTATTAATCAAATATTTCCTTGCCGCTTTAACCATTCCAGACGATGACCAATGGGTCAACCTTTCACCCTATGAAAAAAATCGCGTCATACCTCACCAATTCGGTATAACCGAAATGGGCCGTGACCTTTTGGCCCAGGACTATCTGCTCAAGCAATTGACCGCCTCGCTGATTTATCCGGAACATGAATTGGGTCGAAAATTCTGGGAGCGAGTTCACAAAAAAGCGCGTGAGAAATTCGGTGAAATGGGGATTCCTGTCAACACTTTTAATAAAGTCTGGATCATGCCGGATCATGCCAAGGTTTATGAAAGCGGGACCATGGCGTTTATTACGGAGAGCCATTTGAAGGTGATGCTGGAAGATGACTATAAAAATATGTCCTCCCTGCAAAAGCCGGGATCCATGGAATCGCAAGAAATGGATTTCCGCTTTCGCGATAAGGCCATGGCCGCAAGCGGGAATGACATAGGGAATCAAGTCATCCGTGAAGTTGTCCTGCCTGAGATCGAAAAGGAAGTCAATGAAGGCGAGAATTTTGCCAAACTCCGCCAGATTTATCAGTCCATGATCATGGCGGCGTGGTTTAAGCGAAAATTAAGGAATGGCCTGTTGGGCAAAATCTACATCGGAGCTAATAAAGTTTCCGGCGTCGATGTCGAGGACAAAGAGATTAAGCAAAAGATATACGACCAATACCTCGCCGCGTTTAAAAAAGGTGTTTATAACTATATTCGTGAAGATTACGACGAGAGGACACAAGAAACCGCGCCCAGAAAATATTTTGCCGGGGGAATTGTGGGCACCGCGGTGGCATCATCGACGATCGTCACCCTTGCGGATTCTTCTGCGCAATTATCTCAGGAAGTGTCGAGTAGTACAGTCGGAGGTCTCTTAACCGTTAGGGCAGGAATAGACCCGGCGACAGCCGCGAGCAGTACCTTAAGGGGACCGGAAGCAGTAAAGAGTCAAGTTAGCAGCAGCCCTATCGCTCAGGCGGCGCGATCTATCCGGGAAGATTATGTCTTTTGGGATAGTGATGGCTTTCAAGAAAATCAAAGGATTATTGCTAATCTGTTTACAAAATTCAAAGATCACGATCTCTCGCTTGATTTTGCTAAATTGATCAATGCACCCGCTGGTGTTGATAGGACTGATTTAAATGAAATTTTAAAGGACGATCCGGTTGCTATCTTTGATGTGATGATAACTGATTTAATGAGAACCAGGAAAGTTTCTTTAGAATTGCAAGAATTGCGCGGTATTAGGATCGTCGTGATCAAAGATGATCAAGGGAAAGAGATTGTTTCTCTTAGATTGGCGGATCCTCAATTTAAAGAGGCAAGAACTTGGATGGAAAAACAAATAGAAAAACAGGGTTCCGACTTTTTTCAAAAAGACACGCGGAATCTACTGCGACTTTTAAGGATGATGCTTTTTGACCGCTTGGATGCATCTTTAAACCTTAAGATCAAAATGAGTATTGTGCGTGCTTTGGCGAAAAATGATCGCACCGATGAAGCTCAAAACGAATTTCTTGCTGCCATCGGTAAAGAGAAAAAACCGATAGAACGTGACGATCTGCTCAGATTAGCAGAATTGATTTTAAACATAGAGTCCCAGATCACTTCACAAAGGCACCACTCCTTCAGACCGGAATTTTATTTAAGATGGCTCGACAAGAATCCTGATTTCTTACGTTCCAATCACGCGTCTTTTATGCGAATGGGTTTTTTTGCTAAAGAATATTTCCAGTCTTTGTATGCGTCCTCAGAACCGGATTTGCTCAAACCTGAATTTATTGAGTTCTATGTAAAGTTGGCGGAAAAGTTCTCTGGAAAAAAAGAGGACGGAACAAGGAAACCATTTTATTATCTTTTAAGATTGCAAACTGGCGATGGACAGCATGGCTCATTCGCCCGGTCGAAAGAAGCCATCGACCTTTTGCTTGCGCATCAAGACTTATTTTTATCGCTTTCTTTGGATATTGTGACGGAGTTTATTCTCTCAGTTTACATTTTCCAGGAATATTTATCCTTTCATCGTGACGACATCCCGGGCGGCAACCCTTTTGCGTCCTTAGAGGTACTACAACAGTTTCATTCTCTTGCAAGGAATGAACTGGACGCTACGGCTTTTCTTCGTTTGGTGTTTTTACATCCAGCGGCTCCCCAGCTTTTTTCACAACTCGCTTCCTTGACCTCAGAGGAGCGCGATGAATTTGTTAGCTATATTTACAATGATGGCTTTGCACCGCAAAATCAAGCGCTCGAAGACAGGCTTACCGATGAAGAAGTCCAGGCGATATTTAGTGAACAGGCATTGCGTTTATATAAAACCCACGGATCTGCGGCTTTACCGCTGATCCGTAACTTAAGATATTTTCCAAGTGATCTTCAATTTATTCTTGATAATGAAAATGAACTTATTGATGTTTTAGGTGATTTGCAACGGCTGGGATTATCAGACGAAATCTTTACCCTATCGCTTTTGACCTTACGGGAAAACCGGGGTGTTTTACTGAATGTTACAACATTAAGACGATTAAGCACTATTGGCGAAGAGTCGGGTGCTGATGCCGTCAAATTTATTTTGTCGCTTATAAGATACCCGCCGGTGGACAACAAGAAAGCAATCTTATCTCAAGCTGAATCACTGGCAAAAATAAATAAAAACGTTAGATCTGCTTATACGAATTTTTGCGATTCTCCAAGACCGGCACCGGCGGCTTTATGGGATTCGGGCACCTTGGAAGTTGTTGAATCGATTAACGATCCGGCTGTAGTCACTGTCTTAATCAACCGAGTAACCGATGACGATAATTTTAGGGAAACGGTGATGGCCCATCCCGGAGGCCGTCAAGCTTTAATCGCCAGCCTTGCCGTTCACAGCGCGGCGATGACTCCGGCGGAAAGGATGAGTTCCTATTCTCCCAATAATGAGCAAATGGACGCGATCTTATCCTTGGTGCAAGAGAAAAGTGGTGATTACCTTTATAAAAAAGATTTTAAAGACGATCTCATGGAAGCAATGGTTAGTAATCCCGATTTTATTGTTTATTTGACTTCGGCTGCGGGGAAGGAATTCTTTACCGCCCTTTTAAACAAATCGCCTCTTCGGGCGCATGCTTTTGTCTTCTATACCGCCATTTTACATAAAGATTTTAAAAATTTCTCTGCACTGGCAGAAAATTATAAAGATATCCTTTTAAATGCTGGCGAAGATTTTATCATCATCTTGATGGATTATTTGGCATGGAATCCCGCTATGATCGGAAAGTTAAATATCGCCAATCTAGAGAAGATGTATGGGAAAAGTTCAGAAATGATGGAAATTTATCTGCGAAATGCCGGAAGCAATCAGGCTTTTTTATCGAATCAGGAACTTTTCCTTAAAATTATCAGCTTACTTGATCAAGATATTAAAAATAACGTGAGTCTGCCCAAGAGTAATTTAAGAAGAGAGCTAAAAAGAGAATCCCGAGGGTTTGCAGTTTTGGTGGAGCCTGCCGTCAATAATAAGGCCCAGGGATGGCAGATCGCGGAATTCTTAACGAAAATATGCAAGGTCAATCCTAAGAATTTTGATATTTTTGCCGCACATGAAGATATTATTGCGCGAATTCATCCGCAATTATTAGAAATCTATGACTTGGAAGCAGGTTTTGGGATTTTTGTTGAGAATTTTGACGCTCATGATTTTCTAACAATGTTAACCGGTTTTTCAAAACCTTTTGCTGTGGCAATGATCTTGCGGGAAGTGGCTTCTTTTCTTAGGCCTGGGAAAGGGCAAACCATTCCAAGTCCAGATAATGTTGCCCAGGCAAAATTCTTGGTGGATTGGATGCAGGAGCCGGGAGTCAGGGAGATGTTAGACGGTGTAGGTGAGCAACCCGCTTATCAAATCATGCATTTTATGATGGATAATCAAAGACCCGGTTCAATAACCTCGGTTGTTCCATTGGCAATGAATGCGAAACTTATACGTTTTCTTTTCTTTATCAGTGCTATTGATCCCACAAATGGATTATTGGAAAAAGTTTTAGGAATATTAAAAAATAAGAGGTTAAAATCCGACATTATAGAGAAATATCTAAGCAGGGAGTTTTTAGCCGCGATCCAGAAATTAAAACTCGAAATGGGCAATGTCATAAGCAGTTTGGTCTTGCAGGAATTTTTTACTCAGGACAGCACCGATGATTTGGATGATTTTTTGTCCGGAGATTTTCTTGCGAGGTTAAAAATTAATGCTCAGATGATCCTTGGAGAGGGCTATCGTGAATTATTAAATGATAAAAATCTTTACGCAAGTTTTTGTGATTTGATCAATAGGCCAACCCAAGAATTGCAATCAGGGTTAGCCACCCTGCGGGCCTGGCTGGGGTCGGAAGTCTTTGATCCTCTCGTCGGTAATAAAGATTATTACGGTTCATTGGTGTTATGGTTGAAGCTTGTAAAGAATATCGAAGAAGAAGGACTCGCGGATAAAATCCAGCATCAACTGGCGGCTACGGGTTCGGCCGTAAGGGGTGGCGAATTCCAAAGTCCGCGCATTCAATTTCTAAATTTATTGGCGACCGCGCTTCCTGAATTTAGAAGATTAGTCCTTGAAGCAGATTACGGAGCGGTGCAAATATGGCAAGAAAACTTCAATGTTTTTACGAATTTCTCCCGGGTCTTCGCTACTATGGACAAAATTACCGGGACCAAGGGCAAAGAAACACTTAAGAAATTTTTTACAGCGCTTTTAAATAACCGCCTTCGGTATGTAGCCAAAGAAGTGGAAACATTTGTTAATAGTTTAAGGTTTTCCGATATCCTGTCTTCGGATCAGGTTATTAACTTTTTAAATAATCTTATTAAAAGGAATATTCCTATTTCAGAACAGATGAAGATCATGCGAACGCTGGGAGATCTCTTAGCGTTACGAAAATCTTTGCCAAATCTGGATGAAATTCCCCGACTTTTTCAAGAATTGATGTCCATGGCAGAAAGAGCTGGATTTGTCCCGCACGGTATGACCAGGCAAGAATTTAAAAGAATACAAACGACTTCTTATCCGCAAATTCTAAAATTATTTACTGAAATGTTGAATTCTGATCTTTTGACGGAAGAAAATAAGGGGCGGGTCCCGACCATTTTGGAGAACATTCAGGAGTTGGAAGAGATCCAGTCTCTGAGAAATGACATTGCCGAATTGATCGCAGAAACTTTAGCCAGAGACCGACCCGATGGGGATATACTTAAAGAAAAGCATGCGCTTATTGTAAAGGCTCTTTTTAGCCGATTTACCGGCGTTCAAGATATCTCTCCCAGCCTTATCGAAAATGCTTCGGATCTCGCTAAAATTATAACCATCATTAACCTTTATTATTCATTAGACCAACATAAGGCCGGTTCTTACTCGGATCGCCAGAAATTGCGCGCAAAAATAAAAATTCTCTTTGCAGAATACGTCCGTACCGGAGAATCGGCGGCCATGGACGAAATGATTCAGAATTTTGCCGAAAATGTCGAGGAACGCAAAAGACTTATTGAGAACGGTTACAAGGAGGATAACGGCAAGGTCATCATTTTGGACCAAGGTCTGCAACTTAACAATATCGAGGTGCCTTATGTGCAAGGAGAGCAACGTGCCAAAGCCACAAAGGAAGCTATCGAAAGAACAGCGGGACCGATCATCGATTTAGCTAAACAATTAGGATTTATTCCTGAAGGCCTGACGGAAGCCCAGCGTGATGCTTTAAAATTTACAAGTTATGAGCAAGTAACAACTTTTGTCACGTCTATGCGTCAGCGCTTTCCTGCGTCCGATTATACCCGGGCTGAAGAAATCCTCACCTTGGTTCAAAAAGCTGAAGACGAATTTCGTGCCGCCATATCCAAGGCTGGTCATGAAACGGTGCGCGTTGAAGTGGCTAAGAACGCCCTAGAGGAAGCAACCATTGGCCGGATGAGAGAATCCGGTTGTTTTGCCGACAATGATATTCATCGCGAAATGCCGCTAGCTCTGGCCATGGAAAGCAATGCGATTATTGCCCGGATTTATGATAAAGATAATAACATGATCGCCAATGTGGTGCTGGCTTTGACCGACAAAGGGGTCGTTGTCTACAAGAGCTATTCAAAACGGGCTGATCTTAATCTCGATGTGGCGTGGTTTGAAGCGTGGAAACAGTTGGCTCAGTTAGTTCCGGCCGTTATTCTAATGGATGGTTCTGCCGGTGAAAAAGTAGCGGAGAAAAATCCGGGGATAGAAAAGATCACCAATGAACAACCCTTTTTCGCAACCAAAAGGCATACGCTTTGGGGGAAAATGTATTACGATTCCGGCAGCAAGACCAACGACTCGGGTGATGAGAAATATGATTTAACCGTTGGCTTGCAATTGCGAGCTGAAAATTTTCCGGGAGTGACTTTAACTTTGATGGAAAGAAAGAAAGTTGTTAGTAGCCCTTTGCCGGTTCCGGTTCGGGAAGAGTTGAGCAAACAGGAAAAGCAAGAAATTACCGCAAGATTAATGAAAGCTGCAGATGGCAAACTTGACCTGGCACCTTGGCTCAAGAATGGTATGCTTTCCGATATCATTCTAAAAGAAGATACGCCGGTCGAAAGTGCCGTTATGGCATTAAGTTCAAGAAACGGTGGGGTCTTGCCTGAGGATAAAGCTCGTGCATTGCGAGAAGGGTTAATCGGGATTGTTAGGGACATCCGTGCTACTTTTCAATCAGAAAGCAAGAGGGAAGAATTTAACCGGCAGATTGAGGAGAAGCTTAAACGAACGCTGACAGCTAAGGTGATCAATCCTCAAATCGGGAAAGGGGAATTACTGAAATTAGCACGTGAAATGGCTCAATTGCCAGCACAGGAATATGGATTTTCTGGGTCACCTGCCAAAGAGAGTGCCGAGGCCGAACAGATTTTTGAATCTTTAAGTAAACCAAATGGTATTGCTATCGTTGTTCGCAATGCAAAAGGAGAAGTTGTAGGCTATATTTTATCAAGGTCTTTCCAAGACATGGATGATCATGAAATGCTCGAGCAAGAACTTACTCCTCAAGATTATCAAGGCTCTCCTGCCGCGCATGTTTTGTATATCGATGATATAAATTTGGCCCCGGATTATCGTTCGTCACTAGGGGTCTTGCGGAGAATTGTGAAAAGTTTGCAAACTGCAGTTATGGATAAGAAATTTGAAATTATATTGATGCATGCGCGTGTCAATAATGGCTTGAGTCAGTCGTTACAGTCTTCTCGAATTGGCGCAAAACTTTTAAGAACTTACCCCAATTGGGAAGCTTACATCGGTTCTAAAGCCCCCCAGGGAGAGCCAGCTGATCTACTGCGGATAGACATCAAGGTGAGCTCTTCCAGTTTAGAAAGTCCTTATGCCGGGAAAAATTTTGACGGCAAAAATAAAAAAGACTTAGGCGGTATCGACATGAACTCCAAAGCCTTGGATTTGCAAACCAGTGGAGAAGAGATCAAATTTAATATGCCTTTTGATCCAGCGCAGTTGCAAAATATTAAAATAGATGGTTTCTCGCCGGTGATCTTGCAGATTATTCCCACCAATCTTCCTCTATTTTTAGGCCTCAAAGATACGGATCAACAATTGCAAGTGAGCCGTTTCAATTGATAACAAGTCCGTTGAGTTTAAAAAATTCAGTTGGTATCGAAAGCTGAAGTTTGTTTAGGAAAGATTTTTAAAGTTTTCGGGAAATTTTTTTGTTATCATGGTTGAGAATTTTTAGATTATGGCGAACATTTGAAAATTAATGGCATTTAATTCGTATCAATTTCTAATATTTTTCCCGGCTGTTGTACTTCTTTATTATGCCATTTCCCACCGCTGGCGCTGGGCTTGGTTACTTCTGGCCAGTTGTTTTTTTTATGCGGCCTTTATTCCCGTTTATCTTTGGATTTTATTTTTTCTGATCACAATCGATTTCTTTGCGGCCCTTCTCATTGAAAGAGCAACGGGTCATTGGCGCAAGGCGCTCTTGGGGCTGAGTGTTCTTGCCACATGCACGGTGCTTTTTGTTTTTAAATATTACGATTTCTTTAATGCCTCCTTTGTCCTTCTAGGTCAAAAGCTAGGATTGCAGTATTCCCCAAAAGTCCTTTCCATCATTCTCCCGTTAGGATTATCTTTTCATACCTTTCAGAGCCTTGGCTATGTTATTGATGTTTATCGGGGTGTCGTAAAGCCGGAGCGTCATCTTGGAAGATATGCTCTCTACGTCATGTTTTTCCCGCAATTGGTGGCCGGCCCCATTGAAAGGGCCAAGCATTTACTCCCGCAATTAAGAAAAGAGCAAATTTTTAATTCGGCTTTTGTCGTCGATGGTCTGCGATTAATGATGTGGGGCATGTTTAAGAAAGTTGTGATAGCCGACAGGCTGGCTTTGGTGGTTAACTCGATCTATTCTGATCCCACGGCTTTTGCCGGGCCCAGCCTTGTTGTGGCCACGGTGTTCTTTGCGTTTCAAATCTATTGCGATTTTTCAGGATATTCTGATATTGCCGTCGGCAGTGCAAGGGTTTTGGGAATCCGCTTAATGCAAAATTTCAATTGTCCTTATTTTGCTGTTTCCATTGCCGATTTTTGGCACCGCTGGCATATTTCTTTGTCGACGTGGTTTCGCGACTATGTTTATATTTCGCTGGGCGGTAATCGGGTAGGTTGGTGGCGCTGGCGGATTAATATTTTCATTACCTTTTTGTTAAG
Organism: Candidatus Omnitrophota bacterium; assembly: GCA_031423615.1. Taxonomy (GTDB): domain Bacteria; phylum Omnitrophota; class Gorgyraeia; order Zapsychrales; family JANLHA01; genus JADLGJ01. The sequence continues at coordinate 12,803 of JANPFV010000111.1, read as the reverse complement.
CGGACTTTGGCATGGGGCCCATTCGACCTTTGTGTTGTGGGGTGCCCTTCATGGCGTGTATTATATTTTTTCAAAATCCATTCTTAAAGAAAATTGCTGGCCGCGGATTTTTAAAATAGGTTGCACTTTTATGCTGGTTGGATTTGCCTGGATCCTTTTTCGGGCCAATTCTTTGTCCGATGCCGGTTACATCATGTCCCATCTTTGGAAAGGATGGGGGCACGGTTTACGGTTTGGATTTGAAGCCGGTTCCATCGGTCTTGGCTTGTGGGAATTTTTTCTGGCCGTTGGGTTGATAGGGTTCTTAATAACTGTCGAATATATTCACGAGAAGAAAAATTTAAATCTTCTGGTTTCCCAACAGCCCGTGATTTTACGCTGGGTGATTTATGCGGCCTGTACTCTGGTTATCATGAATATGGGAATTGCCGTGCCGATTCCGTTTCTTTACTTTCAATTCTAATATGCCAAAATTTATTATTCAGTTGGGGTTATTTGTGGTGTTGGTCTTAGGTTTGCAGATGTGTATTCCGTCGGCAAATACCGATATGCCAGATGAGATTAAATTACTTGATGAATTTCTCAAACGGGGAGCCGATGTTATTTATTTTGGCGACAGTACGATCAATTGGGACGTTCCTAGCGATAAAAGCGACTACAATTCGCCGCAGCTTTTGCAGCATTTTTTGCCGGACAGAAAAGTAGCGCGAATTTCTCATTCTTCCTATCAGTCCGATATTTATGAATCTTATGCGAAGTATATTGTTCAAACCGATAAAGCCCGCCAGATCAAGGCCGTGATTATTCCGGTGAATATGAGAATGTTTTCTCCTCAGTGGGACCGCCAGCCCGGATGGCAATTCGAAAAGGAAAAAATCACTCTGAGAATCAAGGACACATTGGCGATGAAATTTTATAAGCCGCTGGAGGTCTTTAAGTTTTTTGAACCTCGCTTGAACCGTTTTGATTATGAAAACACGGATGTGAGGGATACAGATCAGGTAATGGGTAAAGTCCGCGACTTTGATAATCCGTCTTATCGGAACTTCTCAGAAGAAAATTTAAAAAATATCATACGCTTTCATTATATGGGCGCGGTTCCGCCGGATCATCGCCGATTAAAGGCTTTGATAAATGCCGCGCGAATATTCCAATTGGCGGGGATCGAGCCCATTTTGTATATCACTCCTTTGGATTGGGAAACAATGACCAAGGTTTTAGGAAAGCGCGCCATACAACAGCTGATTTCTAATACCACGGTCGTGACAAAGGCTTTGGCCGAAAACAATCTCGCGGTTCTTGACCTTTCTTTGTCACTTCACCATTCGGAATTTAGCTGGGAAGAGGATGGACACGGCACGTATTTTCCCAATGAACATCTGCGAATTAAGGGAAGAATATTTGTGATTGCCAAGTTACTAAAGCATACGACTTTAAATGAGAAATAATAAACGCGATGTGCAAGTTTTTCCAAAAATTTTTCAGCGAATAGGGCAAGACAATTCAAATTGTTTTTCTGAAAAATGTTTTGATTTACCGTTTTCGCCCACGTATACTGAATAAAATTTATAGCGATAATTCAAATCCTAAAGGACCATCCATGCGAATCATTCAACACGTTATTTTGCTGTTTGTCTTTTCGTCGATTTGTGTTGCGGTCAGCCGGGCCGCTGATATTTATACCGACCCTCCGTCAGACGAGAATTCTCCCCGCGAATATATTATCGAAAGCGAATTGCAGGCCGCCGCCGAACAAGTCCGCCAACAGGCCCACGAACAAACCCAGGCCAGTTTTAGAAATTTTGAAAAAAAACTCAGCGATGACATCGACAGCGTAAAAGTAAAAGACGGCAATGCTGTGGGAAATATCAAGAAAAGTTCTGAAACCAATCTTCAGGAACGTGATAACGTGACCTACGATGAATCATCGCAGGAAGGTTTTAAAAGCCACCAGGACCGCGTCAATTCGGAAATTACCGAAATAAAATCCGAATCCCAAAAAGTTGCCGCGACTTTTGATCCGGTGGAGGAAGTGGAGGCCGACCCGCAACGCGCTCGCTTAAAGAAAGTTGAACTCGCCCTGCAAGTTGCTTCGCACCGCTATAAGACGGATAAGAATTGGCCCAATGTATATTCTTACTACTATGTTCCTTCGAATCAAGCCGAAAAAAACGGCCGCTTGTACGGCGTTTATGCCTCGTATACTTACCGACGTCCCTACCATGTGCCGGTTCATTCTTGGAAAGATTTAAGCCGTGCAACCGGCGGGCCCGGTGAGCTTTTTACATTTGCTCGCGGGGAAGCGGATTTGTCGTTTGGCCAGGTAGATTACGATTCCTTTGTCTCCGGCAAGCGAAAAGGTTTTAATGCCTGGCAGGGAAATGTTCGCGGTGTGGCCGGATATGATTTTTCGAGTCAGGATTTGTCCTTTATGGTGACACCTTATACGGGGGTAGGTTACCGCCGTTTTACCGATAAGACCGGCGGATGGGTCGATTGGGTCATTCAGGATTATGCGCCCTACGAAAATGTTTATAATTATATTTATGTCCCAGTGGGTGTTGAAACCTTAAAGCATTTTAATGAAGAGTGGGATCTGGGTTTTAAAATTGAAAGCAGTTATGTTTTTGCTGGCAGTGTGGAGTTTAAGCACAGCGACATAAAAGGCATCCATACCTTACCCGTTTACCCGACCAATATTCCCACCGAGATGAAATTGCAGGATGCCACATCCCATCTGAAGGGTGGGCTGGGTTTTAAAACATCCTTCAAAATAATACGCAAATATGAACATTTCAATATTTTTACGGAACCATTTTTTGAATTTTGGAAATTACGAAAATCCAAACCCGAAGTGGACCGCGCCGTCGGTCTGGATGGAACACAATACATCACCGTCAATAATGACGACGGCAGTCCTTACCGCGGTTTGTTTGAGCCTTCAAGTTTCACCGTTCAGTACGGTTTGCGTTTAGGTGTTCAATTTTAGGAGAAAACAATGAAAAGAAAGTTTGCCGCTTTACTACTGGGACTGGGTTTTATTTCTATCGCCAATGCACCGACGTGGGCCGAGGAAAAATCCTATAAGTTTGATCTGGGTACTGAAGCTTACTCTTATAAATATACTGAGAACATTGGCGTTAGAGACAAGGGGATTAAGGGCGGGCTTATCGCCGCGTTTACTTATAAGTGGCACGAAAACGAAATCATCAAAAGAGCCCGCGATCTTATCAGCGAAGGCAACCAGTTCAATTCCTTTAAATTGGAAGGCCGTTTAAGTTATGGCACCGTCGATTACCAAGGCAGCGGAAGCTGGGACGGCATTCCGGACTGGAATTTTGAAGGCCGTGGGCTTCTGAATTATGATATTGCCCTGCACGAAAAATTTGTCATGACCCCCTACTTGGGAATTGGTTACCGGTATCTTTTTAATCAATTTTCTGACTTGCCCTCTAGAGTTATCGATGGTCAAGCGTATTACAGCGGATATGACCGGGAATCGTCCTATTTCTATCTCCCCGTGGGTTTAGAAAATAAAATCCATTTCACCGATGACTGGTCGCTATCTTTAAAAGGTGAATTTGATATTTTTCTTTGGGGAAAGCAAATCAGCCATTTTGAAGACCAAGTCACCACGAGCGGATTAAACGCTAGGTTCAGTGAAATGGAAAACAAGCAAAAAAAAGGTTTGGGCTGGCGTTATTCCGCGCGGTTAAGCAAGGCCGTCAAGGACATCGAAATTTTTGTGGAGCCTTTTGTCCGCTATTGGCATATCAAAGATTCTAAAACCAGCAATATCATTCAGGCGGGATCGGTCGTGGGGACCGGATGGGAACCGGATAATAAAACATGGGAATACGGCGCGAGTATAGGAGCGAAGTTTTAAAAGTGTTTAGAAAATTTATTTTAAGCGCGGGTCTTTTGTCCTTTTTGGCCAGTTACTGTGTTATAACCGTGGGAGCCGATGAAGCGACCGACCGCGACGCCCTTATCGAAAAAAAACTGAATTGTACTGCGCAAAATTTTTCTGATAAAAAAAATCCCCGCTGGGCTGATTTGTGTTTGACCGATGTCCCGACACCCCAGGATGACGGCCGGGAAGAGTTAATCAGTCAAGAACTGGAAGCGGCTTCCCATCGCCTGCGGGACGACCAGCCGTCGCCTACGCGCCATTCTTTTTTAAATGACAATGCCACCGGTCAGGATAATGATGCCTCGTCAGATGAAGCTGTCTCCGAGGATGAAGACGTATCGCCTGAAGATTCTTCTGAAGAACCCTCCCCGGAATACCGCACCTATCTTCAGGACCATCGTCCGTCCCAAGGTAAAAAATTTTCTGTACCCGGCTTTCATGATTCCAATAGTCGAGACAATCTCAAGAAAACTGAAATAGCCCTCCAATCCAGCCTTTCAAAATACGAGGCAGATGAAATATGGCCTTTTTATTATCCTTATTCCGTGGGGCATGCTCCCACAAAGAAAGGTCAGTTTTGGGGTGCTTATTTGTCCTACACCTATCGCCGGCCTTATAAGACACCGGTACATACTTGGAAAGATTTAAAGCGCGAGACCGGCGGCCCCGGGACATTTTTTACTTTTGCCCGTCTGGAACTGGACGCGGCCAAGGGAAAGGTTACTTATGATTCCTATGCCAGCGGCAAACTTGAGCGCATTCCCGCCTGGCGCGCTAACGTCCGTTTATTGGGGGGATATGATTTTACCAGTCAGAATGATTCTTTTATGGTCACTCCCTATGTGGGCTTAGGTTATCGCCGGGCGGTTGACAAAACCGGGGGATGGGTTGATTTTATTCCCACCGGTTATAGGCGCTATGAAGTCCTTTTCGATTATTTTTATATTCCCATGGGTTTTGAAACTTTAAAACATATCAATGACAATTGGGATGTCGGTTTTAAAGCCGAGGGCAGTATCATTCTGGGCGGGACCGTCACCTTAGCGCAGAGTGATATTCCGGGAATTTTTGATTCCACGGATTTGGACACCGGCCTGCCAATTAAAATTCATATTAAGGATGCTGACTCTGATTTAAACGGAGGATTCGGCTGTAAGTCATCTTTCAAAATTATAAGAAAATTTTCCCGATTTAATATTTTTACGGAACCTTTTTTTGAGTTATGGCATTTAAATCTGTCTGCTAAAAATGTTAGTGAGGCTTTATCTACCGAAGGACAAAGTTACTATTCGGCTTATCCAGATAAATCGCCATATAAATCCATTTTCGAACCATCTAATTACACTCTCGAATATGGCCTGCGGGTCGGCGTACAGTTTTAAGGAGAAAAGGTAATGATTAAAATCAATTTAAAGTATTCGGCCTTTTTCTTACTATTGGTGGCCTCTCCCGCTATGGCGGATTTGGCCGGCCGGGACGCGATCATCCAGAGGGAACTGGATTGTATTTCGGGAGCACAAAAGAACGATCCGTCTTTTTCTTGGGGCACGGTTTGCTATAACAAAAAAAGTACCACGGTTGCCGATGACGATGAAAATTTTCAGCCGGTTCAAGACGACAAGAATGAAAACGGGAATGAAAATCTGGAACCGGAGCAAAGCGGCCAAGATGACGATGATATCGATCGTGACGTTACCCCGGCGGAAACAAGACCCCTCTTAACGGGACCGCAGGACATCGAACCGATTAAAGGGGAAAAGCCTTTCGATTTTAATTTCAATCTTACGACAGGATACCGCACCGACGATTTGCGATTTAATATTGCCGGGGATGTCTGGGGCAGCAATCCCAATGTCCTTTCGGAATTAAAATGGCGGCAGATCGGCAGTTGGCAGATAAAGGGCAAGGGGCAGATGATTTTTAATACCAACATTGTTTTAGAAGCCAGCGGTGATTACGCCAAGATTTTTAAAGGGAAAAATCAGGATTCCGATTATTTAAGCGATAACCGCGCAAATGAATTTTCCCGCTCTAACAATATGGCGGATACCGGATATTTGCATGACCTGTCCGCCGGTTTGGGATACCGCTTTTCGATGGATGATTTCTTTTCAAATTTTGCTTTGAAGGAGGCCAGTTTCACTCCTCTCTTTGGTTTTTCCCATAACGCCCAGCATTTGCGCATGACCGACGGTAATCAGACGTATGATCCGTACAATCTTATTGGGTTAGGACCCTTTGCCGGTTTGAAATCTAAGTATGATACCCAATGGTACGGCCCTTGGCTGGGGGTGGAAATGAAGGGGAAATTCAAACGGTTTTCTTGTCTTGCGCGCATGGAATATCATCTGAATGAATATTATGCGGTAGCGGACTGGAATTTGCGCAGTGATTTTAAACATCCCAAAAGTTATGAGCACCGCGCCGACGGGATGGGATATTTTCTGGGACTGGAATTTGGTTATGAATTGACTAAAAACTGGCAGATCAATTGGGGCACCGACTTGTATAGTTATCATACCCAAACAGGCATTGATAGGACATATTTCAGCAGTGGCTCAACGGGGGAAACCCAGCTTAATAAAGTGGAGTGGAGCTCGGCTTCCTACACTCTTGGTCTTAAATACAGTTGGTTATAATCAGGGAATGCGGGAACGAAATCTTTGGTCCTAAAGATTTCGTTCTTTGTTTTCGTAAAAGGATTTTTCGATGAGTCGACACGACATTTATACAAAAAAAATTGCGGATGAACTTCGTTTGCGTCCGGCCAATGTCAGTGCCGCGGCCGAACTCCTCGACGGCGGGGCAACAGTCCCGTTTATTTCCCGTTATCGTAAAGAAGCGACCGGGAGTTTGGATGAAGTCGCCTTGACATCCATTCGCGACCGTTTACAGCAATTACGTGATTTAGACAAACGCCGCGCGGTCATCATCCTTTCTATAACCGAGCAAGGAAAGCTCACCGACGATCTGCAAAGCACCATCCTCGCCGCAGAAACGATGAGTGAGTTGGAAGATCTTTATTTGCCGTATAAGCCCAAGCGCCGCACCCGCGCGACCGTGGCCAAGGAAAAGGGGCTTGAGCCGCTGGCCCAATTGATTTTCAGCCAAAAAGATGGTGATATTGAAAAAGAAGCTTTGCCCTATGTCGATGCTGAAAAAAAAGTAGAATCGGTGGATGCGGCTTTGGCCGGAGCTCGTGACATTATTGCTGAATGGGTCAATGAAAATGCTCCGGCGCGGGAAAAAATTCGTCATCTTTATTTAGAAAAGGGCATTTTTTCTGCTCGAGTTATAACGGGAAAGGAAGAAGCGGGTAAGAATTATAAGGATTACTTTAGCTGGGAGGAAGCGGTCAAGACTGCGGCATCCCATCGTCTTTTAGCTGTCCGTCGAGCGGAAAAAGAAGAAATTCTGATGCTGAAAGTTGTTGTTCCCGAAAATGAAGCTCTGGCCATTTTAGACACGCAATTTATTACTGCCCAAAATGACGCCGCCCGGCAAGTGAAAATGGCGATCGCCGATTCTTTTAAGCGTTTATTATCCTATTCTATGGAAACGGAAATTCGCCTAATAACAAAAGAGGCCGCGGACAAGGAAGCGATCCGGGTCTTTGCCGAGAATCTGCGTCAGCTATTAATGGCTTCACCCTTAGGCCAGCATCCTGTTTTGGCCATTGATCCGGGTTTTCGTACAGGCTGTAAAGTTGTCTGCCTTGATTCGCAGGGAAAGTTTTTGGCCAATGAAACAATTTATCCCACGGGATCGCAATTTGAGCAGGAAGAAGCACTCCGCACGATTAAAATTTTATGTCAGCGTCACAAAATCGAATTTATCGCTATCGGCAACGGAACAGCCAGCCGGGAAACCGAGACCTTTGTCCGCAAGATCGGTTTGCCCACAACCATCCAGGTTATTCTTGTCAATGAAAGCGGAGCTTCCATTTATTCCGCTTCCGATGTGGCCCGTGAAGAATTTCCCGATAAGGACGTTACGGTGCGGGGTTCGATTTCGATCGGCCGCCGTCTGATGGATCCGCTCGCGGAATTGGTCAAAATCGATCCTAAGTCCATTGGGGTCGGGCAATACCAGCACGATGTGGACCAGGCTTTGTTGAAGCAAAGTCTCGACGATGTCGTCATTAGCTGTGTCAATATGGTTGGGGTCGAGTTAAACACGGCCAGTCAACAGCTTTTAACCTATGTTTCCGGCCTCGGACCATCCCGCGCCAAGGCTTTGATTGATTATCGCAATACTCATGGCGCTTTCCGTTCCCGCTCGCAACTTCACCAAGTCGCCAAATTGGGTTCAAAGGCCATTGAACAGGCCGCGGGTTTTTTACGTATCCGAGACGGAGAAAATCCTCTCGATGCCAGCGCGGTGCATCCCGAAAGTTATGGCATCATTGACACGATGGCCGCCACTTTAGGCTGCTCGGTAAACCAGCTCATGACCCAGGAATCCTTCCGGCAGAAAATCAAATTAGCGGATTATGTTACGGATAGAATCGGTTTGCCCACCTTGACGGACATTATGTCAGAATTGTCCAAGCCAGGTCGCGACCCGCGGGAGGAGTTTGAGATTTTTAGTTTTGCTGATGGTATTGACAAGCCGGAAGATTTAAAACTGGGAATGAAATTAACCGGCCTCGTGACGAACATTACAAATTTTGGGGCTTTTGTGGACATCGGTGTGCATTTAGACGGATTGGTCCACATCAGTCAGTTGTCGGACAAATTCGTCCGTGATCCCAACGATATCGTGAAAGTTTCCCAGAAAGTGAAAGTTACGGTGATGGAAGTAGATCTGGAGCGCAAACGTATCGCGCTGTCCATGAAAAATAATCCGGGAACATACTTCGGTTCCCCCAAAAAATAGGTATAATCTTTTTATGTCACTTAGATTTGCTGTTACCGGTTCAACCGGAATGATTGGTTCTGCAGTTTGCGATTGGTTGACTCAGCGAGGACACAGTGTCACGCGTCTGGTCCGACCGGATACATTAAAGAAAACACCGGAAGGCAGTATCCTTTGGGATGCCCGAAAAAAAACCATTGATCTTGAACGTCTCGAAGGTTTTGACGCGGTCATTAATCTGGCCGGCGCGGGGATTTCCGATCGTCGGTGGACTCCCGCCTATAAAAAATTGATTCTTGATAGCCGGGTCGAAGGGACGACCTTTCTTGCCGAAACTTTACGCAAGCTCAAACGTCCGCCGAGAGTATTTTTTTCCGCGTCGGCGATCGGATATTATGGCGACCATCCGGCTAAGGACATTATCGATGAAACAGGAGCAAACGGCCCCGGTTTTCTCGCTGAAGTTGCGCGCGCCTGGGAAGCGGCGACAAAGCCCGCGGAAATGTCCGGCATCACTATTATTCCGATGCGCTTCGGTGTGGTCTTGGATTCCAGGGGCGGGGCCTTGGCCAAAATGTTGCCGCCTTTTTATTGGGGCTTAGGCGGACCGGTAGGAAGGGGAAACCAAATCTTAAGCTGGATTGCGCTTTGGGAAATTCCGCAGATGATTTATTTCTTGACCATCAAAAGCGGCTCCAAAGGACCGGTCAATTTTACCGCGCCGGAACCGGTCACCAGTAAGGAGTTTGCAAAAATTTTAGGTGAAGTGATTAACCGACCGTCCTTTATGCCCTTACCGAGTTTTGCGGTCAATATTCTTTTTGGTGAAATGGGTCGGGAACTTCTTTTGAGCGGGGCGCATATCGCTCCTCGCCGTCTGCTCGATAAGGGCTATAATTTCGCCTATCCGGATCTGCGGTGTGCGCTGGTCTCTATTCTTAAGTAACCCGAAACCCCAATTTTGCTCATTGCATACCAAAACAATTTGCCCTATAATCGCTTATCTGTTTTAAATTCAATTGGGAGTTAAAGTGTCGTATCTTGTTTTAGCGCGTAAATACCGTCCCGCGACTTTTGCGGATGTCACCGGGCAGGACCATATAACGGAATTGCTCAAAAAGGCCCTTTCATCCGAGCGCATCGCCCACGCTTATCTTTTTTGCGGACCGCGCGGCATCGGAAAAACATCTTGCGCGCGGATTCTCGCCAAATCGCTCAATTGCGTCAAAGGACCCACGCTTTTTCCGTGCACAGAATGTCCATCCTGTCAGGAAATTTCTAAAGGATCGGGCTTTGATGTTATTGAGATCGACGGCGCTTCCAATCGCGGGATTGATGAGATCCGGACCTTGCGTGAAAATGTCAAATTTGCCCCGAGTTACGGAAGATTCAAAATTTATATTGTTGATGAAGTCCACATGCTAACACCCGAGGCTTTCAATGCGCTTTTAAAAACATTGGAAGAGCCGCCGGAACACGCCAAATTTATTTTTGCGACGACGGAACCGCACAAGCTTCCTGCGACCATCCTTTCGCGTTGTCAGCGTTTTGATTTTAAACGCATTTCTTTAAAAGTTTTAGTCGCGAGCCTCGAGGAAATTTGCCAGAAGGAAAAATTTACTGTCACCGAAGCGGGGCTGTACGCGATTGCCAAGGCCAGCCAGGGAAGTTTCCGCGATGCTTTAAGCATTCTTGACCAGATCAGTGCTTTAAGCGAGCGGCAGATCGAGGACAGCGATGTGTATTCGATGTTGGGGATAGTAGAAACCGAACTTTTGTTTAAGCTCACCGATGCTCTGCAGGCCAAGGATTGCAGCCAGGCGCTCGAATGGCTCGATACGATTATGGAAAAGGGCAAGGATATTAAACAGCTAGCTCGCGATCTGGTCGAGCATTTTAGAAATTTGATGGTTATGAAGGTCGGCGGTAAATCTTTAGAAAAACTTGTCGATTACACGGCCGCAATCAAAGAACAATATTACAATCAATCACAAAAATTCACTTTGCCGGAAATTTTAACGGCCATTGAAGAATTTATTAAAGCCCAGGAAACCAGCCGTGTGACGGAGACATTGCGAACGCCCTTAGAAATGGCTTTTGCCCGGATGTCTTTTCAGGAACAGCGTCTGTCTCATTCATCATCCTCAGGATTTTTAGCATCATCGGATGTCCCGCGGCCCTCTGCGCCGTCTGTAAATCCTACTGTTGCCCCAAGATTTACCTCGCCCAAACAAATATTAAAGGACAATCACGGCTCGGCCATCCTTTCAACGCTGGAAATTTCTTTGACGGAAGTCCCCGCAATGACCCAGGACATTTCTTTGACAGAAAAAACCGTGCCATTGACTTTAGAAAAAATTCAAAACGCGTGGGATGCTTTGACGTTTGCAGTAAGCCGCGAAAAAATGTCCTGGGCCACATTTTTGCAGGAGGGCAAGCCGGTTCATTTTAACGGCGAGCGGCTGACCATTGGTTTTAGCAAGGAGCACGAGTTTCATAAAGAAACCCTCGATGGTAAAGAAGCAAAATTATTGGTGGACCGTATTTTTGCGGAAAAACTGCATGCAAAAATTGTTGTAGAATATAAAATTGTCGACGGATCAAAAACCGCGGAAAAACAGGCCCAGGAACCGAACATCCAAAAGGCCCTTGAAACTTTTAAAGGTAAAATTGTCAACAAGTGGCATAACGAATAATGTACCCTCAACTTGTAGAAAATCTGATTGAAAATTTTGTTAAACTGCCCGGGATCGGCCGACGGAGCGCGGAACGGATTGTTTTTTGGCTTTTGACCAATCCTAAGGATTCTGCCGCTGAACTTTCCAGCGGAATTCTGGGCCTTAAGGAAAAACTCCGTTTTTGCCGGCAATGCAAGAATTTAAGCGAAACTGACCTTTGCCGGGTGTGCATTGACCAGACCCGCGACCGGTCGATTATATGTGTTGTCGAGGAACACAAACATTTGATCGCTATTGAGCGCACCGGCACCTATAAGGGGATTTATTTTGTTCTTTTGGGCGCCATTTCTCCGGCGGAAGGCCGCGGGCCGGATGATTTAAAGATTTTTGAATTACGTGACCGTATCATCGCTGAGAATATTAAAGAAGTCGTGATTGCAACGGATCCGGATACGGAAGGGGAGATGACTGCACTCCACATCAAAAACGAACTAACACATTTAGGAATCAAAATCAGTCGTATCGGACTGGGAATTCCAGTCGGCAGTTCGGTTGAATACGCTGATCTTTCAACGCTGACCATGTCTTTAGCCACCCGGCGAGAATTGTAGCTATTTGTTGCGCCGTCGCTGCAGCTCCGGCATCAACACTACAGCTAAAGGGCTGTTAAGTGTTGACAGGCCAATCTTTTTGGCTATAATTGCAAAGTACGATTTTTGTTCTTTACATATCTACCATTAGAAAAGTTTTATTCCCCTGTAGCTCAGTTGGTAGAGCGAGTGGCTGTTCACGAAGTTAGCAGCCTCTAACAGAAATGTTAGAGTGATAAGTGGGCTAAGTCAGGGAAATCCCTGCTGGGTCGTTTTGTTGAGTAAAAAGAATCAAAACGGCAAGGACAATCCTGAGCTAGCATTCATCAAATCATATCAGGAGGGCGACCGAGGATATAATCCGAGGAAGTCCTTCAGAGCGAAGCGATGAAGGGCAAGTGCAGAGACTCTACACCCACCGCCTAAAACCGAGCGCAACGAGGTTTTATCCCCGAAGGGGATTTCCTCAAGCGTTTAGTTATGGCGAAGATAAAGTCCGACTCTTATCGTAAGATAAGTCAGAGCGTAACCACTATGTCCGAGGTTCGAGCCCTCGCGGGGGAGTTTTTATTATTAAAGAAAAGCCTGAAAGCGCATAGTAAAGCCTACCCCATTACCGGGTAGGCTTTTTTTTAGTGTGCGCGGCATGCCTGTGAACTAGACGGTGAAAGACCGTTACGGAGGAGATAGCACCAACCGTTAGCCAAAGGCAAGGGTGTCCGTCGCGAGGCGGAATCTGAAAGAAGTCATAAGGCAAAATCTCGG
>JANPFV010000110.1:0-27073 GCA_031423615.1 Candidatus Omnitrophota bacterium | reverse complement strand
GGGTCAAATCGGGGTTGCGAGAGGGATTCTTCAGCTGTTAAAAAGTTCTTTCTTTAGGCTTTAGCGGTTCAGGCTAAGAAAATTTGTCAGCGTTTTCATGTCAATCCGTGCGCATAAAATCCTAAGTAGGAATTTGGGATAGGTTGTTTTTGTTGACTTTGTTATTTGGAAGAATAAAATATGTAGATACTTGTAGAGGGTTTGTGATGAATTTTAAAGAGTATTTAACAGTAAAGCAAGCAGCCGAATTTCTAGGGGTTACAGTGATGACCCTGCACAGATGGGATGCTAAAGGAAAGTTTAAAGCCCAGAGGCATCCCATAAATCGTTATCGGCTTTATAAAAAAAGCGGCCTAAAGAAGCTATTGAAGAAGTTCTCCGAATAACATTTCACCGGATTAATTCATGCCACCCCGTTCTCCCTTAGATTTAAAATTGGTGAGTTGTAAAGAAAAGCTCGTCAACCTTACCCGTCAGAATAATCTCCTTTTTTATAGAAAACGTAAAACTTCTTCTTTGGTCGTTAAGCCCACAGGCATTCAACCTTTTTATAATGATCTACTGAATGAGAAGCGTTTTGATTTTTGGGAAATTCCAGAAGATCCAGTTAAAGAGCAAGATGGCTTAGATAGGAATATGCAGCCTGCTCTATTCGAGGAAAAGAATCCAACGGAAGTGAGTTCTACGTTATTTGCATGAATTTTAAATCAAAATCATTGCATTCTCAGAGAAAATCTTCTATACTTGAAGTAATCAGGAGGCAGAAGAAATGGATGCACTTAACGAACTTAAAAAGCACTTAAAACCGGGACAGGTTTATCGCAGGGTTGATCTGGAGCAATGGTCAACAGCGGTGGACCGCCATTTAAAGCAGCTGCTTGAGGAAGGGACTTTGCAAAAAATGTCACAAGGATTGTACTATTGCCCTGCACAAGCATCCTTTGGAGTTGTTCCCCCAGAAGATGAAAAACTTGTGCGTGCTTTCTTAAAAAGCGATGAGTTCCTTTTAACGTCACCTAATTTTTATAATTCATTAGAGGTCGGGACAACACAGCTTTACAATAAAACCGTTGTTTATAATCATAAACGACATGGACAGTTTATGCTTGGGGGCAAAATGTTTGAGTTTCGTTTAAAACATAAATTTCCTCGGGAACTTTCGAAAGAGTTTTTGTTTGTTGATTTGTTGAATAATTTAAATGAATTAGCAGAAGATAGGGACAATCTTTTAAAAAGTGTTAAAGAAAAAGTATTGGGAGAACCACAGCCACAAATGAAGCGCACAGTTAATGCTTATGCGGGTGAGAGAACGAAAAGTTTATTTAATAAATGGATGACAGAGGGAGTTTTAGTACATGCCTGATTATTTACACAATCATTCTGAGTTTAAAGAATTGTTGCGAGCCGTAGAACGCCAGAAAAATATTGATAGCAGTTTGGTGGAGAAAGATTATTGGATCATGCATGTTTTATACGGTTTGCATCTCGGTGGGTTTGAATTTGAATTGAAGGGAGGGACATCGCTCTCCAAAGGATATAATATTATTCATCGCTTTTCAGAGGATATTGATATTCGCATCCAACCCCCTGCTAAAATGAATGTAAAGGCAGGAAAGAATCATATAAAACCTGCTCAGTGTGAAAGCCGTAAGCAATACTATGATTGGTTGGCAGAAAATATCAGGATTGATGGGATACATAGAGTTGTCCGCGATAATGAATTTGATAATGATAAGTATTTTAGCGGTGGTATTCGGCTTCATTACAAGCCGACTTTCCCCGTTGTCGAGGGGATCAAGGAGGGCGTTTTATTAGAAGTTGGCTTTGATGATGTGACACCTAATACTTTTGTAGATATCGGTTCTTGGGCGCTTGAGTTTGCGCAAGAGCGGGGTATGAAAATCAAAGACAATAAAGCCTATCGGGTGAAATGCTACCATCCGGGATATACATTCGTGGAGAAACTACAAACTATTGCAACCAAATTCCGTCAGCAACAAGAAACAGGAAAAATGCCGGCTAATTTCATTAGGCATTATTATGATGTTGCTTTCCTTTTAAAAAATGATACTGTTGTGGAATTTATCGGGACTTCAGAATACAAAGAGCATAAGAAAAAAAGATTCCCCGCCGCCGATCAAAAATTTCCTATTGCCCAACAGGAAGCGTTCTTGCTGAAAGACATGAAGACAAGAGATCAATTTAAAAAGGAATACTCAAAAACGGCAACATTGTATTATCAGGGGCAAATATCATTTGATGAGATTTTAAGTACCATTTCACAATATTTAGATCGATTATAACATGGCACAAATCTGGCACATTATTTTTAATAATCACGCAACATATTGTTATTAAACAGCTTAGGCATCAGCCCAGACCTCTCATAACCTGAAGGTCACAGGCGAAGTGCCCGTAGGGTATTCAAATCCTGTCCCCGCAACTGAGCACGTAATGTGCGAAGGAGTGCCGCGGCCATCCGGACGCGGCCAACCAATAGTAAACCCTGTTTTCCGTCGAGGAGAGCAGGGTTTTTGGTTTGTCCCTTCGCGACTTCCACTGCTATTAATTTTGATGATTTTGCTATTTTGGTGTAAAATTGGCAAATTTGGCGCATATTTGCGTTTTTAGAAACGCGAATCTTTATAATAAACGAAATACTACTTGCGTTTAGCCGGACATCGTAGTATCCTTTTTTCATGCGATCCAGACATTTTTGGTTAGAAAGAGTTGAAGAACTGTGGAAAGAAAAGTCTATTATCTGGGTTTCAGGCGTTAGGCGGTCAGGTAAGACTTTTCTTAGCAAAAGTATTAAGGACACGGTTTATTTTGACTGCGAGCTCCCGCGCATACGTCAAATGATCGCAAATCCCGAAGACTTCCTTGACGGCCTTAGAAAGAAGCGCGTCATTTTAGACGAAATACACCGCCTCGATAACCCCTCTGAGCTTCTTAAAATCGCTGCTGATCATTATCCGGATATTAAGATCATTGCCACAGGCTCCTCAATCTTAGGGGCTTCCTCTAAGTTTAAGGATACATTGACCGACCGTAAGCGAGAATTATGGTTATGTCCGATGTTAACCGAAGACATGAAAGATTTTAACCATAAGGATCTTAAACATAGGTTTTTAAGAGGAGGATTGCCGCCTTTATTTTTAGCCAACGATTTTCCTGAAAAAGACTTTCAGGAATGGGTAGACTCCTATTGGGCCAAAGATATTCAAGAGCTCTTTCGTTTGGAGCGTCGTCATTCTTTCCAAAAGTTTTTCGAACTTTTGATGATCCAGAGTGGGGGGATTTTTGAAGCATCTTCTTTTGCTGCGCCCTGCGAAGTCAGCCGGACGACCATTTCAAATTATTTGAGTGTTCTGGAAGCGACATATGTTGTGCAAGTGATCAGGCCATTCCATACCCATCTAGCTAGAGAAATTGTCGCGGCCCCTAAAGTCTATGCTTTTGATACGGGATTCTTTTGTTACTACCGGGGCTGGGACAGTTTGCGTCAAGAGGACTTAGGAACGCTGTGGGAGCATTTTGTTTTAAATGAAATTCAGGGGCATTTGCAGACTCGCGATATTCTTTATTGGCGTGATAAACATGGGCATGAAATCGATTTTATATTAAAACCTCGCGGCAAACAGCCTATTGCCATTGAATGTAAATGGCAGGCTCGCAATGTCGAAAACAAGAATATCGAAATATTTCTCAATAGTTATCCTCAGGCGAGCGTGCTGGTCGTCTCGAATGATACCAAGGAAGCCTATTCGAGAAAGATTGGTTCAACGGCAATAAAATATGTAAATCTTGCTGACTGTATTTCGTTTCTTAAGAAATGAATCAGGTCTTTACCCTGAAAGTTAGCAATCAGGCCTTTGGAGTCCCAAGTTGCTGACGGGACAGCCACCCAAAATATTATTGCCGTTTAAGCCTTAAAATGATATCCTCAAGCTGTGTCATAACCCATCAAAATTATTGATTTCCCTTTCTTTATTTGTTTAATTCCATTCTTTGAGCATAAAACGCTATTGATCGGCTCACAGTAAGACTGTGTATTGATATGTATAAAAATAAAACTAAAAACTTGTTTCGCAAAGCCCTGTCTGGCTTAATTCTATTGTGTTTTTTTAGCACAACGGCTTTGCCGCCTTCTTACGCCCAAGAAATATTCTTGCCCCCCCGGCACGATGCTGCACTTGAGCCCCCGGGGGTGAGATTAAATTTGAAATGAATCCTGCGCAACTATTAGAATTACAAGATCCCCCTGGGTTTACTCCCGTAATCATCAATATCCAGCCGATGATCAATTTGCAGATTTTTCTTGGCCTTAATAAAGATGATGCGGCTATAGAAAAGATCGGGATGCGTTATCGGTTGCAATGCTTAGAGTACAAACCTAGTTTTCTCATAACCTGAAGGTCACGAGTTCAAATCTCGTCCCTCCCAAAGGGAGCCTAACGGCCGCAACCAATAGTAAACCCTGTTTTCCGTCGAGGAGAGCAGGGCTTTTGTTTGTCTTTTCGAAATCTCTAATTACTACCAATTTTGATCAATTTGTGCCATTTTTGATGTAAAATTGGCACAAATCTGGCACATGAAAATCCGGAATCCCCCTTTGACACCCCTCCCCGGGGTTACTATATATTACGGCAAGAGACCTTGATATTTGTATATAATTTCTCGGTTGACTAATGCGTATAAATACCATACACTTCTATATAAATGTAATGGATATATACGGCCAATAAAATGAATCCTAAAACAGAACAACTCATAAGCTTTATTCAGAAACATGCAGGGATCGTGCGATTTTCGGAAATCCTAAAAGCCGGTTTCCACCCTGATTCCCTGGTGATTCTTGAGAAAGATAAAAGGGTAGAGAAGATAGGGCGGGGGCTTTATCAGCTTGTGGACTATCAGCCAAGCGCATACCCTGATCTTGTAATAGCCTCTATTAAAGTGCCTCAAGGTGTGGTGTGTCTTTTGTCCGCACTTGCTTTTCACGAAGCAACGAATGAAATTCCCCGCTCGGTAGATCTGGCTATTTCCCGGGGCACCCACGCAAATAAAATTGATTACCCCCCGGTAAGTTTTTATCGTTTCGCACCGGAAACATGGGAGGCCGGGATCGAAAAGCATAAAATTGATGGTCATCAAATCAAAGTTTATAATCTTGCCAAGACAGTGGCGGATTGCTTTAAATTTCGCAACCGGATAGGAATGGATGTCGCGAGGGCGGCACTCAAAAGTGCCATTGCAAATAAAAAGATACAGCCGACTGAGATTATGCGCTACGCAAAAATCTGTCGGGTTAGTAATGTTATTAAGCCAATTATAGAGAGCATGCTATGAAGAAAGATATCAAAAATCTTGAAGCTTCAGTCAGGGCACGATTACAAAATAAGGCTAAGGAAAGGTACCGGCCTTTCGCTGAAATCCTTCAATTCTATGGTATGGAACGATTCCTGTATCGTTGCAGTCAATTGGAATATGCTGATGAGTTCGTTCTTAAGGGTGCCTTGATGTTTACAGTTTGGAATATTCCCGAAAGAAGAACGACCTTGGACATTGATTTTCTTGCTCATCACGACAACAAAATAACCTCAATTGAAAAAGTCATCAAAGAAGCCTGCAAGGTGCAGGTTGTGCCGGACGGTCTTAAATTTGACCCAAAGACTGTTGTGGGTGAAAAAATAAAAGAGAGTGCGGATTATGAAGGGGTCCGAATTAAATTTTTGGGTTTCTTGGAACGTTCCCGCATCCCGATGCAAATCGACGTTGGTTTTGGCGATATTGTTTATCCCAAGCCACGGGTTATTGATTATCCTGCCATTTTGGATTTTCCAAAGCCGCATATGAAAGCATATCCCGTCGAAAGTGTGATTAGCGAAAAATTCGAAACCATGGTTAAACTGGGGCTTTTGAACAGCCGAATGAAAGATTTTTACGATCTGTGGCTCTTGATCCATCAGTTTGATTTTAAGGGAGAGAATCTCGTTGGGGCGATAAAGAAAACATTTCATCACCGTAAAACACCGTTGCCGCATACGAAACCGTTATTTGCCGATGAAATTTATGATCAGAAGTCTGATAGGCAAATTCTCTGGAAGGCATTTTTGACAAAGGGACGAATTAAGCATGCGCCGGAAAAATTAAATACCGTTGCAAAGAGGATAGAAAATTTTCTTATAAAACCTATGCGGGCAATAAGTGAGGACCAGAAGTTTTCTTTGCAATGGAAGGCGCTTGGTCCATGGAAATCATAATAGGGACGACAAATGAACGCGGCTTGGTTAACTGATATACACCTTAACTTTCTGAAATACAATCAACGTCAAAATTTTCTTAAACAGTTGTCGGAAGAAACAGTTGATTGTTTTTTTATTTCAGGGGATATTGGAGAGGCTGAAAGTATAGTTCCATTTTTGCAAGAGATTTAATCGGCAGTGGAGAGGCCTGTTTATTTTGTGATGGGGAATCACGATTTTTATGCAGGTTCAATTAAGGCGATCCGGTCGAGGGTCTTTAATCTAACGAAGAAATACGACAAATTGATTTGGCTCAATAAAGTTGATTATATTAGCTTGACGGAAGAAACCGCTTTGGTCGGTCATGACTCTTGGGCTGACGGAAGGCTGGGCAACTTTTTGGGAATTAGTATAGAGTTGAATGATTTTTATTGTATAAAAGAGTTTAAGCTGCGGAACCGGGCCGAGCGGTTGGAAGCGATGCAAAAATTAACCGATCAAGCCGTCAAACATTTCAAAAAGATGCTTCCGAAAGCACTAAAAAATCACCGCCGTATCATCGTGATTACACACGTGCCGCCGTTTAAAGAAGCTTGTTGGCATGATGGTCAGCCTTCGCAAGAAGAATGGCTGCCGTATTTTTCTTGCAAGGCAGTGGGAGATGTTTTTAAAAATGTTATGGAGCAAAACCCCAAAACTGAAATGACCGTTCTTTGCGGGCATGCTCACAGCTCGAGAGAATGTCAAATTCTTCCGAATCTTACAGTCTATGCTGGGGAAGCGGAATATGGGGAGCCACAGATTCAGAGAATCCTTAAAATTGTATGATTATTCTTCGACTTACAAATAAAGTTCTAAAAGAGTACGGAAAACAGAAACCGGAACTTGCCCAGGTTCTTGAAGATTCCGGCGTCGGTGAATGGTATGTAAATTTGTTTCGTTTTGATCGGCGCCAGTGTTTGCTGTTCACTCATTCTGAAACGCTATTTTCTTTCGTGGTGGCGGGGGTTATCCGTAAAGATATTCAGGGTCTGCCGGATCTTTTCCGCAAAGAATTATCCAAGGCGCTGTTCTATGAGGAGTTTTCTGCTGCGCAGATTAAGGAGTTTATGAAGCGCACTCAGGAAATCCTAATTGCCAAGACCAGCAGTCGCAGCGTCCTTGCCTCGATGAATCAAATTCTTTTCGAATATCCTTGTATTATGGCACGGTTCGAGCATCCTGTCAGCGAGGAAGGTCTCGTCGCAGCTAATCGGGAGTTAAATACGATGCTTCGCGGGGCCATCGGCGAAGGTAAGCACGATTATGGTGTGCCTATTGAGCGTTTCACTGAGATGGTCATCGGGAAGAAACCTGAGCGAGAGAAAAAAAGTCCCAATCTTGGTTTGCAAAATCAAAAGGCTTATGTCTTTGAGGCCAGAATGACCCATTATTGTGAAGGTGAGAATATCGTGCGGCAGGTTGCGGTATCCGGGAATAAAAGCCTTCTGCATTTGGCCCAGGTTATTTTAAAGGCTTTTGATTTTGACTGTGATCATTGCTTTGGATTTTACGGCGATATTGATAAACACCCTGGGCGGGAACAGACAGAGATTTATGAGGCTTTCGTTGATGCGGATGTCGAGCCAACGAGCGAATTAGCCAAGAGTGTTGAGAAAACAAAAATTTTATCTGTCTTTAGAGATATGGGGAAGAAGATGCTGTTCATGTTTGATTATGGAGATGATTGGCGGTTTATCGTTGAACTCAAAGAGATACAAGAGAGTTTAACCGGGAAATTACCAAGAGTTTTGAGCAGTGTCGGCGTCGCTCCGCCTCAGTATCCATAATTTTCTGGTGAATAATCTTGGCACAAATCCGGCACATAAATTTTAGTCATAACGCAACTAATTGTCATTGAACAGTTTAGGTGTCAGACCTTCGCTCTCATAACCCGAAGGTCGGTATTTTTAGGCCGCCCAAAACCGAAATCTCCCCTTTGGGACTCCCGCCCTGGGGTTATCATATGTTATGGAAAGGCACTTTGGCAGACAGCAGTGACGGGAAGTTGCTTAAATCTAATTTAAGTTATGGAAAATCTTTTAATTTGATCCCATGACAGATTGTAGCGGGCGAGGAGCTTTTTGAGGCGGTCAGCGTCGTTGGTGCTCGATTTTAGCGTGCGGGAGGCATTGTATAGTATTCGTCCTGCTTCGGATAAATTGCGTGATTCGCGGCAAATTTTTATGACTTCAATGAGTTGGATTCTTTCAATACGGTCTAACTTTTGCAATTGTTCGTGAGTCAGTAAGCGTTCGAGAATTTCTTCTTCCTTTGTGTCATCACTTCTTTTCCAAAGTGTATTTAATCGCTCAATTTCTTCCTGTACCAGTTCAAGATTGATTCTCCCGCCGTCAGCCAATGTCGCCATGCGAATGATGGAGGCATTAAGATCACGGAAATTGGCTTTCCATAAAGCTTTCTCCGATGTCGCATATTTCAAATAAGCATCTTTGGCTTCTTTATTGATGGTCGCGTTGATGTTGTGTGTTTGGGAAAATTTTTCTAATTCAAATTCGATGTTAGCATCAATATCCTCAGGACGGTCTTTAAGAGAAGGCAGGCAAAAGGTCCACAGATTGATTCGGGAAAAGAGATCAGTGCGAAAATTCCCCTTATCGACTTCGACGCTCAGGTCCAGGTTGGTCCCGGCTATCAATTGGAATTTACTTTCAACTTCTTGATCGCTGCCGATGGGAAGAAATCGCTGTTCTTCCAGTGCTTTCAATAACATCGCCTGCTCATCTATTCCTAATTCGCCGATCTCGTCGAGAAACAAGACCCCTTCATTCGCTTCCCTTAATAATCCTTGCCGGTCTTTTGTGGCGCCGTTGAACGCACCCTTCACATGACCAAAGAGAGTGGAGGCCGACATTTCTCCGCGCAGTGTCGCGCAATTGACTTCGATGAATTGACCTTTGATTTGGTTGTGATTTTTTTTGAGTTCAAAAATTTGTCGGGCGAGATGTGATTTTCCGGCGCCGGTAGGACCGGTGAGCAGAAGGGGAGCTTCGGAGTTGATGGTGGCGCGTTCGATTTGTTCAATGAGCCGGTTATATTTGTTGCTTCGCGTCGCGATTCCGGATTTTAGAAAGGATAAGTTCTCTCGTTGTTCTTTTCTGAATCGTTTGACGATGTTGTCGTATTTGGAGAGGTCGAGATCAATGATGCGATATTCGCCTTTAAAGCCTTCGGTTTTAGATGGAGAGGTTTGAATAAGTTTGGCGGGGAAATATCGGCTTTCGGTTAATAAAAATTCGCAGATTTGTGCGACGTGTGATCCGGTCGTGATGTGGATGAGGTATTCTTCTTTCTCTATATTAAAGGGATAATTGCGCGCAAAATCAAAAAGAACGCTGTACATATTTTCAAAGTCCCACGCGTCTTTGACTTCAATGATATGGGGAACAACGCGGGTTTCGGGAGAGATGGATTTAATGTCAGCGGTTATTAGTGCGGCAAGGTCTTGAAATTTTTTTTCGTAGAGGAGATCAAAACGTTGTATCAAAAGGTCTTCGTGTTGAAAAAGGGAAATGGTAGGGCGCCACCTATTCCAGCGATTTTCATCTTTCCCTTGATCAAGGGTTGCTCCGAGTAAGCCAATAGCAACTTTTGTATTCATGATAAAAATATACCATAAGATAAATATTTATACAAGAGAATAAAAATAAATTTGACATTTAGCTTTGGATAGGGTATGCTTTCAGTAACGATAAAGAAAAGGAAAACGTAAAGGAAAAGGATATGTCAGAACACATCAACGAACCATCTTTAAGAATCCATGTCACTGGGGAAGCAACGGGTTTTCTTCCTATGCATAATAGTGAAGGAAAGCCAATCACGGTGATTGGGACTGAGGCGATCAGAAAAACTTTCGATGACCTGTGTATTCAGCAAGCTTTAAATTCTCGCGGCGCTCCCGGGGTCACCGATTTGGTTTTGAATCCCGATGCGCATTGCGGTTATGGCGCTCCTGTTGGATGTGTGTTGGTGTCGCCTACTCATATATATCCCGGTCCAGTCGGGGTGGATATCAAGTGTTCGATGAGTTTATTGCAGTTGGATTTACCCGCAGATGCGGTTATAGACCAAATCACCCGGCGGGCGTTAATCAATGCCATTTTAGAAAGAACACCAACGGGTGCGGGGCAGGGACAGCGTTCGGTGAAGAAAGCCAGACGTGTTAATGAAGTTTTAGGAAGACAGGTGGCCATCAATGGAGCTTCGTCTTCGGTATGCGAACAATTAGGTATTCCTGTGGATTGGGTTTTGCGGTGCGAAGATGCCTTTCACGTCGGACATGATGGCACGGCTGATGCTTTAGGGCAAAGATTGCAATATTTAATTGAATCGGGATTGTTCGATAATTTTGAAAAAAAATTTCGCAATTAGGTTCTTACGGAGGTGGAAATCATTTTGGAGAATGTGAAATTGTTGAGATCGAGCAAGATGCCAGAGCGCAAAAAGTAGCAGAGGTTTTCGGTCTAAAACATAATAAGGTGGCCTTTCTTTCCCATTGTGGTTCGCGCGGGTTTGGTTATCACTTAGCGCAGCATCAATTCAAGATCTTGCAAAACAAATTCTCTGCCTGGGATATTCCATTGCCCGGAGAAGATAAGGAATTGGTTTATGCTCCTTTGGGGACGCCTGAAGCGGATGCATATATCAATGACATGTCTTTAGGCGCTAACTTTGCGACGATCAATCATCTTTTGATCAATGCTTTGGTTTTAGAAGCGTTTCAAGAGATCATTCCCGGGGTTAAGGGAAATTTGGTTTATTTTATCAGCCATAATATTGCTCGTCAGGAAGTGGTGGATAATGAAAAGGCATGGGTCCATCGCAAAGGGGCAACGCGGGCTTTCCCGGCAGGACACTATGCGTTAAAGGATACGTTATTTGCAGATACCGGGCATCCAATTTTACTTCCGGGAAATCCGAAGGACGGTTCCGTGGTTATGGTCGCTGATCCCGGAGCGGAAAAAAGTTGTTACAGCGTTAATCACGGAGCTGGCCGGGCATTGGGACGTAAAGCCGCGATGAGAACTTTGAATCAGAAAGAAGTTGATCAAAGTTTTGTCGATAATGACATTATGTCAAATTGCCGTCAGTATCCTTTAGACGAAGCTCCGGCGGCGTATAAAGATTTCAAAGAAGTTTTGAAATCCGTCGAGAGCGCTGGGTTAGCAAGTCCCGTGGCAAAGCTAAAGGCACGGTTTGTCATTAAAGACGAAGATAAAAGTTTAAAAGGAGCAGCATGAACGCGGATTTTTAATAGAGAAAATCCGCGTCATCCCAATTTTCCACAAAAGAAATCCTTTTGGAAAAAGTGGGATAAAAAATACGCGAGCGACTCAAGTGCGATGACATGGCATCGGCCATATCATTTTGCAGATCAACGCTCGCTCTGGTCAAGGAGCCAATCCGAGGGGTTCAAATCCCCATGTTCTGTCTTAAGAAAGTTGCTCGTAGAAAAGCCGTCCTGCAGGTGAATAACCTCCACTGCGATTCTACAACTTTTTTAAGACAGAACTTATAAAAAACAAAAAGGAGAAAGAAATGACATTATCAGCAGTAGCAACTATGGTCGTATTCGGCTTTTTAGGATGGGTTGCCATCGTCGTGTTGAGTGTAAAATATTTCGTCACCATTTTTGAGTACGAGAAAGGTCTAAAATACCGCAAGGGAAAATTTGTAGGTATTTTGGAACCCGGTCGTTATTTTAAGTTTTCACAGAATACGACTATTGTTAAAGTCGATGCTCGTCCGCGCATTGTGACTATTCCAGGCCAGGAAGTTTTGAGCTTGGACAATGTTTCTTTAAAGGTTAGCATCACTGCGCAATACGAAATCGAAGATGCCAATATCGCAGTTAATAAAATTGCCAGCTATATCGAAGCATTGTACGCGGCCGTGCAATTATCCCTTCGCGACATCATCGGTTCGTTGGCGATCGACGAGGTTTTGGCACAGCGCACGACGATCAATCAAAAGTTGATGGAAGCAACTGTTGCTAGAGCAAAGGAATTAGGTTTAAAGATTACTCTTATCGGGGTTAAGGACATTATGTTTCCCGGCGAGTTAAAAAAGATCTTTGCCAAGGTCGTCGAGGCGCAAAAAGAAGGGTTAGCTGCTTTAGAGCGTGCTCGTGGAGAAACGGCGTCATTGCGCAACTTAGCCAATGTTTCTAAAGTGTTGGAAGACAATCCGGCATTATTGCAATTACGAGCTTTGCAATCACCGGGAAGTACGATTGTGTTGGGAGTTTCGGGACAAATTGTACCGGTGAGAACCAAAGAGATCAAATGATAACCATCGACGGTTTTATTGGCGAAGGCGGCGGCCAAATACTAAGAACAGCTCTCGGGCTGTCCTTAGTAACGGGCGAGCCTTTTACTATCGAGAACATTCGCGCCGGGCGCAGTAAACCGGGGCTATTGCGCCAGCATTTGACCGCCGTTGAAGCAGCAGCAAAAATTGGTCACGCCAGGGTCGAAGGCAATACCATGGGTTCGCAAAAACTGTCCTTTCATCCGGGAGAAGTTAATCC
Source organism: Candidatus Omnitrophota bacterium (assembly GCA_031423615.1). Taxonomy (GTDB): domain Bacteria; phylum Omnitrophota; class Gorgyraeia; order Zapsychrales; family JANLHA01; genus JADLGJ01. The sequence goes on along the minus strand of JANPFV010000110.1, from coordinate 14,236 downwards.
CGGAGAATATCATTTTGCTGTCGGAACAGCAGGGAGCGCTACCCTTGTATTGCAAACGATATTACCAGTCCTCATGATTGCTGATGCGCCATCGACAGTTGTCATTGAAGGGGGTACACACAACCCATTTGCTCCTCCGTTTGATTTCTTGCAAAAGGTTTTTGTCCCTGTTTTGAAACAAATGGGAGTTCACATAGAGCTGACTTTACATCGCCATGGCTTTTATCCAGCCGGCGGGGGAAAGATTGAAGCAAAAATTACACCTGCAAAGAAATTAAAACCGATCTCATTGTTAGAGCGCGGCAAACTTAAAGGCATTAAGGTAAGATCGATCTTTGCTCAAATCCCCGGGAATATTGCTGTTCGCGAGATTGCGGTTGCTAAGAAAACTTTATCCCTTGGAGACGAGGGCACCGAGATTTTTCAGGTTATGGATTCTCAAGGTCCAGGTAATGTTTTTACAGTTGAGGTCGATAGCGACCATATCATGGAAATGTTTGTGGGGTTTGGAGAATTACGCAAAAGCGCTGAAGCTGTTGCGCATGAGGCCATTGAACAAATGAAAAAGTATTTACAAACAGATGCTCCGGTCGGGGCGTATTTGGCAGATCAGCTTTTGATCCCCTTGGCTTTGGCAAAAGGAGGAGAATTTAGGACTGCCGCCATGTCCGGACATTTCACGACGAATCTTGAAATTATCAAAACCTTTCTTGATGGCTCGATTAAAATATCCAAAGATAAAAACGGCCTCAGTGTAGTAACATTTGAATAAATCTTATGAAAACCAAAATCGTTAATCAATTAAAACAGATTGAGAAAGACCACAAAATTCGTATTTTGTACGCTATTGAATCCGGTAGCCGTGCGTGGGGATTTGCTTCGAAAGACAGTGATTATGACGTCCGGTTTGTTTATATTCATAAAGAAGATTGGTATCTGGCCCTCGATGAGAAAAGAGATGTCATCGAGCATATGGATAAGGAGTATGATTTAGATATTAGCGGCTGGGACATTAAGAAAACTTTGATTCTTTTTAAGAAGTCCAACCCGCCGCTTTATGAATGGCTGGAATCGCCGGTCGTGTATTTGGATCGTTTGTCATTCAAAAAGAATTTAGGAAAAATTGTCACAAAATATTTTTCTCCCAAAGCTGCGTTTCATCATTATTTATCAATGCTGGTTAATAATCACAAAGATTATGTCAACCACCAGCAAATTAAAATGAAGAAATATTTCTATGTCCTCAGGCCGCTGTTTGCCTGCGCCTGGATTGAAAAAAATGATACTATGCCGCCCATGGAATTTGAAAAACTGCTCATGGCGCAAGCACTCGATAAAGATCTTGTTGATGAAATCAGGGCTTTATTAAAAAACAAGCGGGCAGGGTTAGAGCAGGGACTTGCGCCCCGCAAAAAAGTTTTGGATGATTATATTGAAGAAAGAATATCTCATTTTGAAAGACTCGGGAATGAGATCAAGCCCGTCACTTCGCCCGGAATTGAAGTTTTAAATCAATTATTTAGAAAGACTTTGCAACAAGCCTGGTCCAATTGACTTGGCACAAATCTGCCACATCGTTTCAATGCCGTAAAACATGATTCGAAAATTGGATACAATTGGATATGGCAACTATATCCAATGACGATTGTTGTTGATGAGCCAAGGGGTTGCGCCTGCGGCGGAGCGCAGGCATCAACTCCGCAGCCTGATGGCTGTGAGGAGTTGACATTTGGATATAATTGGATATATTTGGATATATTTGGATATAATTGGATATAATTGGATATAGCTAAATATATCCGGAGGCTTATGACAAATCAATTTTATCAAAGATTAAAAGATCTCCCGCCAGAGGTGTGGTCCAAGGCGGCCGCGATCGACGAGCTTAAAGGGCGTTGGGTATCAGGGGCGAAGCTTAACCCTCAGGTTTTGGGTCGGCTCAAGCGTTGGGTCCTCGTTACGTCCACGGGGGCTTCAACTCGTATTGAAGGCGCGCGCCTATCTGATGAGGATGTTGAAAAGATGATGCGGGGGCTTTCCGTCCAGAAGTTTGCTGATCGCGATAAACAGGAAGTGAAAGGGTATTTTGAACTGCTCAGCAATGTTTTTGAATCTTGGGACAGGTTAGCTTTTTCTGAGAACACGATTAAGCATTTTCATAAGGAATTGTTAAAATTCGTCGATAAAGACAAGTTGCATCGCGGGGAATATAAAAAGAGCGAAAATAAGGTTCACATGATTGATGCCGCCGGGAAATCGGTTGGCATTTTGTTTGATACAACTCCGGCATATTTGACGCCGAAGGAGATGTTGGAGTTGGTTGAGGCGACAAAAAAAGCTTTTGATGAGAAAAGATATCATCCGCTGATCATTATTGGTAATTTTCTTGTTGAGTTTCTGCTGATCCATCCGTTTCAAGATGGAAATGGGCGGCTCTCTCGAATCCTAACGAATCTGCTTTTACTCAAAAGCGGGTATGAGTATGTGCCTTATGTCTCCCATGAGAGTCTTGTTGAAAATAATAAAGCGGATTACTATATGGCTCTTCGTAAAAGCCAGAAAACGATGCGAGGACGAAAGCCTAATATTTCGCCTTGGTTGGAGTTCTTTTTGTCAGTCGTTTATCAGCAGGCAATAACAGCGATTGATTTGTTGTCCAAAGAAAATGTTGATAAAATCCTCTCGCCTAAACAACTTGTTATCTGGGAGTATTTGCAAGGTGTTGAGGAGGCAACCACAGGAAAGATTAGCATTAAGACTAAGGTGGGTCGGCCAACAGTTAAGCAGGTTTTAAACAAGTTGCTGGTCCTCAAAAAAATTGAGCGGGTGGGGCTTGGCCGGACAACGAGATATCGTAAAATTTAACATGGCACAAATCTGGCACATAATTTTTAACCATCCCGCAACATATTGTTATTAAACAATTTAGGTATCAGCCCAGACCTCTCATAACCTAAAGGGCACAGGTGCCTGAGTGTAATGACCCTAGTTAAGCAAGAATTTTTTTGTGTAGATCGAGCTCTTTGTTAATCCATTTTTTATAAAACTCTCCAGGCGTTGCGGACATCAGTGCTTGATGCGGGAAGTCGGTGTTGTAATTGTTGACCCATGTTTTAAGATCATCCTGAAGATCGAAGGGGCTATCCCATTCGTTGATCCAAATAAAGTCTTCTTTGATTCGTCGGATGACGCGTTGGGTGTCGGCATTGCCTTTGGGGTTTGACCATGTGGTAAAGATTTGTTTGATCCCGGCCAAAGAGCAGTTAAGACGAAAGTTACCGCTGGTTGGTTGGCAGCCTTTATCCGAGATCAAATGCAGATTATGTTTGAGCGTATCTCTGATGCCATTAGGAAACCGGTTATTGATGGCCATTTCTAAGGCATCTAACCAGTCATCAGTTTTGGATTGGATGCTTAAGGAATAACCGATGATTTCTTTGGTGTACCAATCGAGGACGATGGTTAGAGGGCTATGTTAAAGAAGCCCTTAAGGCACATCCTGTTATTGTTTTGACAGGTCCCCGGCAGGTTGGGAAAAGTACGTTTTTAGAGAATGGCACGGATTACCCGCCGAGGGGATTTTCGATCAGCTAATGCTCGGAAAGTCTGTTGAGGTAATGGACTTGAAGGGCAATGGAGATATTTTAAAGGCTGTTTGGCGAGGATGTTTGCCCGGAGTTATTCTGGCTTCGTCTAAAAAAATTGCGTTAGAAAGAATGGTTGGTTATGTTGATACATATATCCAAAGAGATATTCAGGATTCAGTAAAAATCTGGCATCCGCAAAATTTTCGTCGTCTTGTGGAATCCTTAACGAAAGCGACCGGATGGGAAAGTGTTCAGGAGGAGCTGTCTAAGGATTGCGGTGAAACGAGAAGCAATATCAGTCGGCATATGAGCCTTTTGAAGGACACAAATCTTCTTTATGAATTAAGAGGGTATGCCATTAAAAAAGAACGGGTTTATAAACAGGCCAAGTATTTCTGGTTTGATTCTGGGATGGCGTGTTTTCTTTCGGGGATTCGGGATGTGAACAGCTTAAAAAGGCCAAATGTTAAGGGAGGGTATGTTGAGAACTTTATTTTCCAGCAGATGTTATTGTGGGATTCTTTGCAATTAATGCCATCCGAAATTTATTATTGGAAACCTAAGGCTGGATCCTCTGAGGTGGATTTTGTAGTGAAGTCTGATAATCGGGTTGTTGGGGTTGAGATAAAATCGGCGGATAATCTTAACTTTAAAGATAGTCAATCAATGAGAGAGTTCTTAAAAACTCATCCGGAGGCTTCGGCAGGGATTATCGTTTACGCAGGGCGTAAAGTTTATCCTGTAGCAACACATATTGGGGCTGTTCCATGGACAGCGTTTTAATTTCCCACGGTCCCATAACTGTCTTTTAAACGACCAGAACGAAGGTGTCCGTGTTTCCTGTTTTTTGCAATGAAGTTTATTGTCGTTTTGAAAAAGGTTTATTTGCTGAAATTCTTTCTACTTGACTATTGCATTGGCCGGTGCAACACTTGTACTAATGCAACCAATACCTAAAAAAATTCTTAGCGCTTTTTTACCCATTCCTCTCCTTCTGGGAATTACTTTTTGTTGTTGCTTGCAGAGTCATGCAGCGAATGAAAGCGCCGCTACAGAACATCATCATCAAGGCGTAAGTGAAACTCAGCATTCCGAGCATCAGCATTCTCAAGGGGATGAAGACTGCTCTTGTCCCAAGCATTTCAGTTTTCTATCTGAACAATCTGCCGATATCGTTTTCATTTCAAACTTCAGTCAAATGTTAGCCAAAGATTTTCTGGCTAACTTAAAATTCAATGATACGATCCATCTCGCTTCATTATCAAATCAGTCGCATGGTCCTCCTCTGCGAGATTATTTGCGTTACGCGTCGATCTCTATCTATTTAAAATTTTCTAATCTCCGACTTTAGATCAAATCTAAAAACCAGACCTTAGATCTGAATGGCCCAAGGTGTTTACTTTTGGTCAATCATGATCCTTAAGGTTTTCTTTTTGTCTGTCCAATTTTAATAGACTGTTTAATTAAACATAGGAGAAGGAAATGAAATCGAAATTAACTGTTTTGAGTTTAGCAGTTCTGTTGTTTTTATCTTATTCCAGCTATGTTCAGGCTCATGAGGGACAAGAACATAAAATGGCTAACGGAACTGTGATGAACGATAATGACATGCCCAAAGGACACAAGGAGGCAAAGTCAGCGAAAGCTGTAGAAGTCGGAAATAAGTTTTGCCCTGTCACCGGTGATAAAGTTCCGGCTCCCGGCGAAAAAGGGACGATGGGAGATGAACCGGTCAAGTATGAATACAACGGTAAAATTTACAATCTTTGCTGCAAAATGTGCGTGAAGGATTTTAAAAAGAATCCGGGAAAATACAGCGCCATTGCCGAAAAGGAAATTAACAGAAAGAAATAAGACAAGGGTGATATATGGAGAACACATTGATACAAATGTTGTATCCGATACATCCTAAACTCGTGCATTTTCCCATAGCGCTGATCATTAGCGCTATGGGAATGCAGGGACTTGGCTGTCTTTTGCGCAATAATTTTATTCGTAATGGAGCCTGGTTAATAAAAATTAAGGAATAAATATGAAAGAAATAATGCTGATGCTCTTGTTCGGCGTTCTGCTCAGTGGATATGCGCAGGCTGCGGATCAGAAAAGCCAAAAGGAAGTTAAAGTTTTAGTCAAAGAACGGACAGGGTATGAGGTTAAAAGTGCAGACTATGAGAAAGACATTGAGCATTTGTTATCTATGCCGTTAAGTGAAGATGCGGCGGTTGCCATAGCATTTTTAAACAGTCCGGTGATCAAAGCGCAATTAGCTTCGCTTGGGATTTCAGAAGCTCAGATGCGTGGATCAAATATTTTACATAATCCCGCGTTCATGTATAAAATGCGGACTTCTAATGAAAAGGGAACAAAACGTAATAATGAATTTGAAATTAAGCAGGATGTCTTCGATATTCTTCTGTGGCCGTTAAGAAATAAAATAGCAGGCACGCGCTTCAAAGAGTCGCAGTATGAAGCGGCCCATCAAATGACAGACTTTATTAGAGAGGTTCGTCTGTCTTATTTAGAATGGCTTACGGCGATGCACAAGCAAGTATTGGCAGATGATCATTTTAAAGCGCAAGAAGCGTCGCTGGAAATTGTCCGTCGACAGAAAGAAGCCGGGAACATCAATGCCTTAAAAATGAGCGAGGCGCAAGCTATATTTCAGAAAGCAAAGGTCGAACGCTTAAAAACTAAACAAGCGGTTCAAACTCTCGCAGAACGCTTGCGAACCATGCTGGGCTTGAAGCCCGACCAGTTTTTTATGGAAGAAATAGTGCCAATCCCTGACTTGCCTGAAGAAAATATTGTGGCGGCGGAACTTGAGAAGAAAGCTCTTGATAAACGCATGGATTTATTGATGAAACGTCAGGAGATTAAGATTTTAGAGCAGTCGCAAAATTTGGCAGGCTTGGGTGTCTTGCCGGAGGTGAATGTTGGATATAACCAAGAGACAGAAACCAGCGGCCATAAATTAAAAGGATTAGTTGTCGAGGGGGAAGTCCCATTGTTTAATCGTGGACAAGCCGGACGTATGGGAATTAAGGCCTCAATTGCGACCGCCAAACATCAATTAGACGCGATGCAACAGCAAGCTCGGCTTGAAGTGCGGGTGGCTTATCAAAGCTTGATGACCAGCCGTCAAGTTGTAGAGGCTTACAAAGAGTCCATGCCGGTTTACCAACAGATGATAAAAGAGACACTTTATGAATATAATTTTATGCTCACCGATGTTTTCCATCTTCTCGCGGCTAAACAAGCAGAATTGGAGAATCAAAAAGAATATGCCGATGCCTTGAAAGGATATTGGGCTTCCCGTATTGAACTTGAAAATGCTGTTGGTGCTAGGCTGGATTTTGAACCAGCCGGGCCATCAAAAATTATGAAGGATGATCAACCTGAAATGAAACAAGAACATCATCATGGAGGCTGAAATGCTTAATATGAAAGTATTTTTTATCATGACAGTGACTCTGTTTGGTTTTATGAATAGTCCAGCTGTCAGCGCAGAGCAGAAGAATGATGTCCTACAGAATCTATCGTATACGCCGGTTATTACTCCCAATGGCTCGACCATGCCGTGGAAACTTGACAAAGACGGAGCCAAAGTTTTTCATATCACAGTGGGAACGTGTCAGCATGACGTTGCTCCGGGGATGATCATTAATGCCTGGTGTTACAACGGACAGACCCCGGGACCCACGATTGAAGTTGTCGAGGGAGATCTATTACGTATTTATGTAAAGAATGAATTGCCGGAAGGGACAGCTGTTCATTGGCATGGAGTTTTTCTGCCAAATGGTATGGACGGCGTTTCAGGTTTAACGCAAAAATCTATTGAACCGGGTCAGACGTTTAAGTATGAATTTCGTATGAAACAGCATGGAACATTTATGTATCATTCTCACGGCGATGAAATGGTACAGATGGGTTTGGGAACAATGGGCTTCTTGATTTCACATCCAAAGAATCCTGCCGGCCCTAAAATTGACCGGGATTTTGCGCTCTTTTTAAATGAATGGTTTGTCGAGCCGGGAACAAAAACCCCGAATCCAAACATCATGACAGATTTTAATATTTTTACCTTTAACAGCCGGGCTTTCCCCGGAACCGCTCCCTTGGTCGTTAAAACCGGAGAGCGCGTACGGATAAGGATCGGTAATGTGGCTCAGGAATCTCATCCGATTCATTTGCACGGATACAGTTTTAAAGTTGTTGCGACCGACGGAGGAGAGATCCCCGTTTCCGCTCAATGGCCGGAAACAACCGTCTTGGTGGCTCCTGGGCAGACGCGTGATATTGAATTTGTTGCCGACGCTCCCGGTGACTGGGCATTGCATTGTCACCGCCGTCACCATCCGATGAATGCGATGGGCCATGAAGCCGCCAATGTTTTGGGCGTTAATCAGGACGATGTCAAAGACAAAGTCCGTGATTTAGTCCCCGGTTATATGGCGATGGGCGAAAATGGTATGGATGATATGAATTATATGAAAATGAAAGGACCGGAGAATACGCTTTCCATGATGGGCGGTCAAGGACAATTTGGACCCGTCGGTATGGGAGGGATGTTTACCGTGTTGATGGTTCGGGACAATCTTAAAGATTACGATCACCCGGGAGATTATCCACATCCAAAGGGTTCGGTTGCCGAGAGGATTGAGGATGAGAAATAAAATCCTTGACCCTCTAGTATACGGGAGGGTATAGAGTTAAACTGTTTTATAAAAAAGGAGAAGAAGAAATGAAAAAGAACGCTGGGGTCATAATGTTAGTGGTTCTGTTGACGGGAGCCAGTTTGGTTTATGCCGAGGGAATGAAGGGCGGCATGATGGGCGATGGGATGAAGGGTAAAAGAATGATGGACGGTAAAATGATGGAGATGTGTCCCATGATGCAATCAATGATGCAAAAACAAGTTGTGGCAACCGAAGACGGGGGAATTATTATTGTTGCTGGAAATAAAGTGACAAAATATGACAAAGACTTAAATGTCGTCAAGGAAGCTGAATTAAAAATGGACATGGCAGGCATGCAAAAGATGATGGAAAACATGAAAGGCATGTGTCCTATGATGAAGAGTATGATGGACAAAGGGATGATGGATGATGATGGCGATGACGATGACGATGCCGTAAAGGCGGATTCTAAATCACCGGTAAAAGAAGTTGATCATGCCAGCCATCATTAATTAAAGGAGTATGACGGATGCCTAAAGATCCTGTTTGTGCCATGGATGTAGAGGAAAACACACCTTATAAAATTGAAAAGGATGGGCAGGTGCATTATTTTTGTTCGGCTCGGTGCAAGGATAAATTTTCATCCGGGACTTTATCAAAAGATCAACCGGAGAAATCATCAGCCAAAGCAAAGGGAATCTACACCTGCCCTATGCATCCTGAAATCGAGCAGGATCACCCCGGGGATTGTCCCAAGTGCGGGATGGCTTTAGAACCCAAGAATGCAACCATGGAGGATCATTCTGAAGGAAAAGAAAGCAAAGCCTTAAGCCGGAAATTTTGGGGAGGTTTGATCCTGGGTTTGCCCGTTGTCTTTTTAGCGCTGGAAGAAATGATCCCGGCGATGAAGTTTGAGTTTATTACTCATGGTGTTTCGGTCTGGTCACAATTGATTTTATCAACGTTTGTTATCTTTTGGGCGGGCGGATTCTTTTTTACAAAAGCGTGGAAGTCCATCGTCCATCGCAGTCTCAATATGTTCACCTTGATTGCGATGGGCGTTGGATCGGCGTACTTTTACAGTTTAGTCGCTGTTTTATTCCCGCAGTTGTTTCCTTCATCATTAACAATGGATGGAAGGCCAAGCTTGTATTTTGAAGCGGCGGTCGGTATCACTATCTTAGTTATCCTGGGACAATATCTGGAAGCCAAAGCGCGGGCGCAAACTGGACAAGCCATTAAAGCTTTGTTGGGACTGGCGGCGAAGAGGGCCCATCTCGTTAAGGACGGTAAGGAAGAGGATGTTGCGGTTGAGCAAATTCAAAAAGGAGATTTACTGCGCGTGCGTCCGGGAGAGAAAGTCCCTCTGGACGGAATTATTACAGAAGGAAAAAGCACGGTTGATGAATCCATGATTTCGGGAGAACCTGTTGCGGTAGAAAAAAAAGAAGGCGACAAAATTATCGGAGCCACGGTTAATCAAACAGGAACTTTCGTGATGAGAACCGAGAAGGTCGGCTCGGAAACCTTGCTGTCGCAAATCGTCCATATGGTCTCTGAGGCCCAGCGCAGCCGGGCGCCGATTCAAGGATTAGCGGATACGGTCGCCGGATATTTTGTTCCGGCGGTCATTTTTATTTCCGTCCTCACTTTTATTATTTGGGCCAGTTGGGGGCCGGATCCAAAACTGGCTTATGCGTTTGTCAATGCCATTGCCGTTTTGATTATTGCTTGCCCCTGCGCATTAGGCCTGGCCACGCCAATGTCTATTATGGTTGGTGTTGGGCGGGGGGCTCAATCCGGAATATTGATTAAAAATGCCGAAGCTATCGAAAAGGCGGAGAAAATTACCCATGTGTTGACTGATAAGACAGGCACGCTCACTGAAGGAAAGCCGCGGGTTACCGCGGTTTTTCCTGCTCAAGGGATCCAAGAAAAAGAGTTATTGATGACGGCTGGATCATTGGAGCAATCCAGTGAGCATCCTTTGGCGCGGGCGGTGATGGATCATGCTAAAGAGCAGAATGTTCAGTTGATCAAGGTTACGGATTTTGAATCCATAACGGGAGGCGGCCTTAAGGGGAAGCTCAACGGAAAGATGATCAGTTTGGGTAAAGGAAAATTCATTGAGGAAATAAGTGGACCGTTGCCGGAGAATTTGAAAAATAAATCTGCTGAATTGCAGGAGAAAGCTCAGACGGTAGTGTGGGTCGCTGTAAAGAAGAGTGTCATCGGAATTCTAGGGATTTCAGACCCTATCAAAAAAACAACAGGTCAAGCCATAGAGGCTTTGCATAAAAAAGGCTGTAAGGTCATCATGCTGACCGGAGACAATATAAAAACAGCACAGGCCATCGCGAAAGAGTTGAATATTGATGATGTCCGAGCGGAATTGGAGCCGCAGGATAAACAGAAAATTGTTAAAGAATTGAAACAACAAGGCGCCTTGGTTTTAATGGCGGGAGATGGGATCAATGACGCTCCGGCTCTGGCCGAAGCTCACGTCGGAGTCGCCATGGGAACTGGGACGGATGTTGCCATCGAAAGTGCCGGTATGACTTTAGTCAAAGGTGATCTTAACGGAATTGTCAAAGCATTGACCTTAAGCCATTCTGTCATGTGGAATATTCGTCAGAATCTTTTCTTTGCTTTTATTTATAATGTTCTGGGGGTGCCGATTGCCGCAGGGATTTTGTATCCTTTTTTCGGGATCCTTTTGAGCCCGGTCATGGCCGGGGCCGCGATGGCCTTTAGTTCGGTCTCTGTGATTGGAAATTCTTTAAGGTTAAGAAATTTGAAAATATAAAATGACGGCTCGCTCATGATACGATGAGGTGTATTCTTTAAATTCTAAAGGAATGGAATGCCATCTTTTACTGAATATTTAGCCCAAGGCCATGGCTGGTTATTTTTTCCGATGGCGGTTTTTCTTGGCGCGCTTCACGGATTAGAACCCGGTCATAGTAAAACCATGATGACGGCTTTTATTGTCGCCATACGCGGGACAGTTTGGCAGGCTTTTCTTCTGGGAATATCGGCAACGATTTCCCATACCATAATTATTTGGATTCTGGCTTTTATAGGTTTGCATTATGCTTCCCGGTTAAACGTCGATGAGCTGGAACCGTATTTTCAAGTAGCGACGGGTATTGTGGTCATTGGTTTAGCCTGCTGGATGCTTTATCGAACTGTTCAAGCACAAAAAGAAATGCATAGTGATGAACACGGAGACGGTTTTCATGGCGGGATGATGGTTGATACTGGCCATGGATGGGTAGAGATCAGTATCAATGAAACCGATGTCCCGCCCAAATTCCGATTATATTTTTATGATTCGCAACGATCTTCGATCGATGTTCCTTTACACAAAACTGTTACTCTGGAAACCATACGTCCAGATAAATCGCGTCAACGATTTAATTTTGTTCATCAACAAGATTATCTCGAAGCGACTGAGCCCTTACCTGAGCCGCATGAATTTCAGGCTAGTATAGAGTTAAAGCATGGCGATCATGAGCATAGGCAAAAAGTTAATTTTACTGAACACCACCATGAAGTATTAGAATCTATCGGCAATAGAGAGTTTGCTGATGCTCATGAGCGCGCTCATGCCGCTGAGATGCAAAAACAATTATCGAATCAGCAAGTTACAACGCCACAGATCATTCTTTTTGGATTGACCGGTGGTTTATTGCCTTGCCCTTCGGCATTTGCGGTGTTGTTGGTTTGTTTGCAATTAAAAAAAGTTTCGCTAGGTTTTGCGTTAGTCCTCGGTTTTAGTTTAGGATTAGCCATTACCTTGGTGACAGTCGGAACACTTGCGGCCCTTTCCGTAAAGCACGCGAGCAAAAGATTCAAAGGATTTGGGGAATTTGCGCGTAAGGTTCCGTATGCAAGTTCGACAGTATTGATTTTGGTCGGTTTATTCGTGATGGTGCAGGGATTAAGACATCTAAACTGATTGGCACAAATCCGATTAGTAAATAGGGACGGAGCCCAATTTTAAGGGAGAAGGGAACATTTCTTAATGTGCCGTCAGAAAAGATAAGAATAAGTTAGGCCCAGAGTAGTCCGAAATGTTCTATTTTTTGCTATTCGTGCTTAGTGATTATGAAAAATTGAAAGGACCCGCCACCCCATGGATCAACCACAAAAAGTCAGTATCCAGAAATGTTTAAAGGATTTGGGTCAATGCCCCGGCCATGAGCACCGGCTGGGAAAATTAACCCCGCTCTTGGGTTATCCGCTTATTATTTCCTTTAGTATATTTCTCCTGCCGCTTTATTTTTATATGCATCTTTTTAATTTGCTTTATTTCTGGCTCAGAAATCAAAAGCCGATGAACCCCAAAGATTATTACCACTACGACCGACACAAAGTCGCGCATATTGGTTTTTTAGATAAACTCTGGTGTGAATATTGTGAGTGGGCTAATGGGACTTTGCAATGGACATTGGCCGTAATCAATGAAGTCGAACGACGTTATTGCCCGATTCAAAACAAAGACAAACCGCATTGCGGGAAAGTCAAAACCTGGCGCGAAAAATTCTTGCCGTTTGATCATCGCCCGCAAGAATTAGAGCAATACTATAAAGACCAATATTTAAAAGAAACACCGTAAGATATTCAGAACTGTTCAGGTTCAAGGCGCGCATGCAGTACTTGAAACTGGTAGAATACCAGAAGAAAGGAGAAGATATGAAACGATGGGCGATTTTTTTTATCGGTCTCTTTTTCTCGACAAGTGTTCTTGTCTTTGCTGGCGAACAAAATTCCGCCGCTGTCACAAAAATCGTTTTTGAAGAATATCAACGTTTGAACTATCCAGCCCACTTTGTATCGATATATGAAAATGGGAAAATAGAATTTGGGGAACTTGCCGACCATATTGAATGGGTTTCAGCAGACAAGGTCGCCGAGCTTTTTAAGAAATTTAGGGACGAGGATTTTTTCTCGATAACGACTGACGGTCAATGTGAAATTTACATGACGGATCAGAGATATACATCCATTTCTTTAACAAAGAATGGCCAAACCAAGAAAGTTTACCATTATCATGGATGTGAAAACACTGACGACCCCCCTATTCCTTAAAATGGAGAAATTGGAAATGGCGGTGGATAGTTTTATTCAGTCAACCCGATGGGTGCAAGAACAGTCATCGGGACCAACGCAGTATACTGGGATTTTCTGCAACTCTTTAAAAAAAGAGAGCTATGAACCTGCGAAATTATTTGCGTGATATCGTGGATGAATCCAAGTCCCACTTTGGCCGTGCGTTTGATGTGATCGTTTTTATTTCGATTGCGTTAAGCGTGATTGTGGTTGTTTTAGAAAGTATTCCATCCGTGGCAGCCCTTCACGGACCCCTCTTGCGTCGGGTGGAGTGGGGGATAACCATCTGGTTTACCGTCGAATATCTGTTGCGTTTGACCACCGCCCGTTTTCCCATTAAATATGCGACGGGATTTTATGGTCTTATTGATCTGGTCGCGGTTATCCCAACGTATTTAAGTTTTTTTGTGGTTGGCTCGCAGTCTTTGATGATTTTGCGTGCGTTTCGTTTTTTGCGAATATTCCGTGTTTTTAAACTGACCCGTTTTGTCAGTGAAGCCTCAACCCTGATGGTCGCCATGAAAGCTAGCCGTCAGAAGATCACGGTTTTTATGTGTGCGGTTTTGACCATTGCGCTGGTGATGGGAACGCTGATGTATATGATCGAAGGAGAAGAAACCGGATTTCGGAGCATTCCGCAGGGAATCTATTAGGCCATTGTCACCATGACGACCGTCGGATACGGTGATTTAGCACCGCATACGCCAATGGGAAAATTGCTAGTGTAGTGAGTCTAACGCTTCTTTACATTTGGCAATTTTTGACATAATTCGTTCGACCGATGCGCTCCAGATAAAAACCTTGGGATTTTGGTTATGATTCTCGAGATATTTCGTGATTGTTTCAATCAGGTCGGGC
>JANPFV010000109.1:0-7744 GCA_031423615.1 Candidatus Omnitrophota bacterium | reverse complement strand
GCTAATTTCTTTGTTAATTTCATTATTGCCTCCGTTTTCACCCATTGGGTGATTGTTAGTGATTGCTCATACAACCATTCTAACGACGGAGGCTTCTTTTTTATCTCTTTTTTTGACTTTCTATTTAGGAATTAACGTTTTAGCCCAAATTCCTACTTAGAAAATGATTCTCCCCTCGAGACCTCGACGAGTGAAATTTTTCACCCATTGGGTGAAAGGCTGCTCGTCGATAAACGGTTTCTAAGTAGGAATCGGGGTTTTAGGAGCTATATAAGTCCTTTAAGCTTAATAGTTTTCTTAAATTCATCAAAAATCTTACCATATTCCTTAAACTTTTTTAACATACCGACAAATTGGATTTTCGTCAATCGATTATACTCATCGGCGATATATATTGTCATGACGGCAATTTCAGGTTTATTATAACGAAAAAGGATCCACTTTCCTTTCTGTCCATCGATCAATTCCTCGCCGGTTTCTAAAATCTTGCCATTTTCATGCTGCATGGAAGTTATAACTTCGGGGAAAAAATCCTCCATAAAAAGCGCCCCTTTTTGTTTTTCAGAATAAATGGAGAAAATGGCATAGGGCATGTCGGTTAAAAGATCAGTTTCCGAAGAAATAAACGTAACCTCGTGCTTGCCTTTATCTTTATTAACTTTCCAACCATATGGTGTTTTGACACTAAAGAATTCGCCTTTGACAATGCTCCTATCAAAAAACCGCGGGGCAAACGTTCTGACACCCACAACAGCTACAACCAGCAAAATAACAATCATCGGAGGATTGCGATTCAAGACTTTTTCCTTGGTTTGATTTTATTGCCAAACTAACAATCCAAAGCGTTCTTATGGATTTTTCGGGACACGGGTGAGAATGAAGGAATAGCGGCCAGAAGGATTGCCCGCTTCAAACATTTCCCACTCCTGATTCATATGGTCATTGTCCAAAAATGCCATCTTAAGGGAATGCATATGCGTGTCTACCGTCGGATCCAACCCTGAATTCTTAATCAGTTCAAACTCATAAACATTGTTCGGTTGGGCCGCACTCTCCACAGGAGGTTTCAGTGTCATGGTGGAGCGAGTCCCGATCATGGAAAAGTGCATCAAGGTCAGCTTTCCCTTTTCTTCATAATACAGGGTAATCATTTCCTGCTCGGTGTCGGGAAAGATCCTTTCCATGACTGCATTTCCACCGGCGGTAACCTTATAAATCACCACAATCTTGTCCTTCTCTAGGGCAAGCACATTTTTCCCCGAACCTTCCCACCGCCCTGCTAATTGTTTCATACGATTAAACGGTGCATGTTCCGCAACTCCGGAAATATTTTCCGAAGAGTCCACAACGGGTTCAACGGCCACATGCGGGATTTCTTCATTCATGATAACGGGGGCTATGGCCGCATTCGCGGGGATGACGAGGGCCGCGGTGTCTGCGGATGACGGAGTTGCATTCACCGCAACCGGAACTTCTTCCGACGGATTGTCTTGAGCATAAAGTGAAAGGAAAGAAATAACAACCAGGGCGAGAGCAAAAAAACAAATGGCGAAGGACTTCATCATGCGCCTCCTGTTTATGAAAACTTAAATTATTTATACCTCATTTAAAATACAAATTAGTTTAACATAGCGAACAAAAAAGCCGAATGTTTCTTTAAAAAACTCAAAATTAACACCGCGTACAAGTTTTAATCTATCGTTAGAATTGATGCTTGCTAATCTGACGTGTCTTTTTTAGGCGAATAGCGCCATAGAGGCGTAAAAGGACTCGCCCAATCAGCAAAACTTGCACATCGCGTAAATTATTTATCCAGCGTCAGGGTAAACTCAGAAACAAAAAAGAAAAATATATTATTTGTATGCTCTAGCCCCTTAAAAAGTAAAAACAGGTTGAATCCCTTTCTTTATTGCAAAAGTTTTAAGATGTGATCCGCCACATTCCCGGCCAGCAAAGCATTTCCGTGCGACGTGCAATGGCCGAAATCGCCGGCAAAACGGTCGGAAAAAATCTCATCATAAGGATAGACCGCCAGCGCATCCGTGAAAACTTTCTGATTGTCTACAAAAACAACGCCGGACTGTGAAGCCAGCATTTCTCTAAGCGGATCGACAGGCCGATGAGGATATTGCACCGCCAAAATAGGCACGCGGTGTTTCCCCGCAATCTGAATGAGCTTACGATAATTTTCCTGAGTTTGTGAATTGTATTGGTTGATTTTCTTTTGGATGATCTTTCTTATTTTGGCAACTTGATCCGCATTCTGCTGGGCTTCATAACATTGTAAAAGTTGTTCATAAATTTTAACATTGGCCCCATGAAAATCGTCGGGATTCCTCCGCAAAGATTCTTCAAAAGCCTTCTGAGCTTGAAAATATTTTTTCTCTTCCAAAAGCAAAGCTCCCCATTCATAAAAAACTTTTTCATCAACAGCGCGGGCTTTAAGGCCCTGATTAAAAATCTTTTCTACCATCTGGGGTTGACCGAGCCGCCGGTAACAAAAGGCCAGTTGTCCGTAAATATCCGCACTCTGCGGATTGATCGCTAACTGGCGCACAAAATATTTGACCGCTTCGCTATAATTCTTTTGTTCAACAAAAATACCGCCCAGTGCTCCATTGGCGTCGGGATGAGCCGGAAATTCGTCAAGGATCTCACGGTAAATCTTGGCCGCGGACTCATACTCATTAAGCAAAATATAACATTGGGCCATGCGTTCCAAAATCTGCACCTTTTGAAGGCCAGGACTGTAGGTATAAGCCTTCTGAAAAGCCGTCAAGGCCTGTCGCGATTCTGCCTGACGCTCATAATAAATGCCCAACAAAAACCAAGCGTCAGAATTCTGATTGTCCAGGGAAAGGGCTTTTGTAATCGCGGCTTTTTCCTGCTGGGGACGGTTTGCGCCGCGATATAAATTCGCCTTGACCAATTCAAACTCGCTTCGGGAAGCTAAATGTTTTGCCGCCTGACTTTCTATCTTGGCAATTTGCTTATCAAGATAATCCTGGCCGCCCTTTTGGTTTTTGGCTTGCCAGTGACGGATGATCATATCCAAAAGTTTGAATACTTTGGAATGACGAGAAAATTTATCGCGCCATGTCCACGACCTCGGATTCTGCGGGTCATTAATCCCCATCATGGCGACCACCATTTGCGGATGGTATTCAGAAAAATAATTTTCCACCCGGGCCAAAATCTGATCTGTTGTCGTGGCCGGAACACCTTTATTGATCACCTTAAAGTTGATTCGTTTCTGACGGGAGTTTAGAATGCGCTCTAATTGACGGGGATAGGCATTGTCTCCACCCAGCGCGGTCGTGGATTCTCCCACACAGAGAATGCGGTATTCTTTGCCTTGGGAAACGTTTTGACGATTGGCACGTTCTTGGACCGCCAGAAAAAGCCAGCCACCGCAACGCAAACCGATTTCCAACAAGCCAATGGTCAAAACGAGCGCAAAAAAGAACAACCCTATTTTCTGAAAAAAAGACGTCTGAGGCATGAGCTTTCGTTATTTCAAAATAGACGTCACAATGATGCCGTCCTTGGCCGGAACCCAAATTTGCCGTTTTGCGCCCTTTTTCTCTATCGACGGAAAACTGACCAACCAGCTATGGTCCGACTGATTTAATTTCAAGACTTTCCCTGAAGTGATGTCGTGGGTCTTTTCAAAACCATTATCAATCAGATATTTTTGAGCCAAAAGCAATGCTTCCTCCCGATTGACACCGTCATTTTTTTTAACGTTTAAGGCGCTAACAATAATTTTTTTGTAATCAGCCGGTTTGACCGGTCCCGCCGGCACCGCCGCAACAGCCACACCCGCAGAACAAAAAATCACCACGAAAATTTTAAAGAGGTCCATAACATGTCCTTTCTTATTTGAATGTGGTTGAAATTATAGCATTCTTTGCAAAATGCTACGGGAAAAATCAATTTAAGCGTTTTTGAAAACGGCTGATGCTAAACCATAAAATCACGACCGCCATAATCATGAGCGGGATCACCTGATCCCATAAATCAAAAAGACCTACCCCTTTAAGGGTGACGCCGCGAATAATTTTCACAAAATAAGTAAGGGGGATAAGATTACCGATGTAATACACAAAGGTCGGCATGGTTTCGCGGGGGAAAATAAATCCGGACAACAAAATCGACGGAGACGCAAAAAACATGACGATCTGAGAAGCTTGTTGCTGATTCTCCGCAATCGTCGAGGCAAAAAGGCCGATGCCAAGGCAGACCGTCAAAAACAGCGTAGTCAGAGCAAATAAAGTCAGAGGATTCCCGCGGATCGGAACGCCAAATAATAAATGCGCCGCCACAATAATAAGCAAATACATCACAACCCCCACGCAAAGATAAGGGATGAGTTTGCCCAAAATGAGTTGATAAGATTTGATCGGGGTAACAAGGAGCTGTTCAACATTTCCCCGCTCCTTTTCCCGGACAATGGCGCTGGCCGTAATCATGGGGATAAAAAGCTGCAGCACCAGCCCGACTAATCCCGGAATCATAAAATAAGAACTTTTCAAATCCGGGTTATACCATAACCGCGGGCGGAAATCGAGAGGCGAAATCTCCGCGCTCAGCAAACCTTCCTTTTGAACAAAAGCAGAGACGATCGCTTGACTGCTGCTTAACGCGACATTGGCCGGGTTAGAATCCGTGCCGTCGATCAAAAGCTGGACATTGACACCGCGGCCCGAAAGAATTTCTTTGGTGAAATCCGGCGGGATCAAGAGACCCGCTTTGGCCTTGCCGCGATCAAGGCTACGACGCAACGATGTAGCATCTTGCAAGTTTTCTTTGACATCAAAATATGCGGACTGTTGAAAAGCCGCGATGAGACGACGGCTTAAATAAGTTTGATCCTGATCATAAACAACCAGAGCCAAATGCTTGACGTCCATGTTGATAGCATAACCGTAAATGAGAAGTTGAATCAAAGGCATAAGAACGATCATCATAAGCATCCGGCGGTCGCGAACGATATGAATAAATTCCTTGATCGCTATGGCCTTGATATTATTCACGCGCACCTTTCGTCAATGACGCAAAAACATCTTCCAGCGAAGCGGTAATGGACTTAATCGAGGTCACATGAATATTTTCCTTTTGCGCGGCCCGGGCCACGGCCTGTTCTGCGGCCCGAGAATCCGTCACGTTTAAATGTAAAGTGGTTCCATAAGCCGTGAGGCCTACCACTTCGGGAATCCGGCTAAAGACCTGGGACGCCTTCATGAGCGGTTCACATTCGACTTCTAGCAAGTTGGCGCTGATTTCGGCTTTGAGTTCGGAAGGCTTTCCGATTTTAAGAAGCTGTCCGGCACTGATAAAACCGATCTGATTGCACCGCTCAGCTTCTTCCATGTAATGGGTCGTGACAAATAAAGCCACTCCTTCATCCGCCAATTGATACAAGATTTCCCAAACCGCTCGGCGGGAAAGAGGATCAATTCCCGCGGTCGGCTCATCCAGGAACAAAACTTTGGGCCGATGCAAAAGAGCATTCGCCAACCCTAATTTTTGTTTCCACCCGCCGGACAACTCACCGGCCAAGCGAGAGCGCCAGGATGACAGACCCGTCATTTTCAATATCTCATCGATCCGTGCTTTGGCCGCATTTCCGTTAATCCCATAAATCCGTCCATAAAATTGCAAATTCTCCTCAACTGTTAAATCCGTATAAAGACCGAATCGCTGGGACACATAACCAATCGACCGCTTGATATCTTCGGAATGCGTGCTGACATGATAGCCGGCAACGATGGCATCCCCGCTGGTGGGGGAAAGAATCCCGCACAACATCCGGATGGTTGTACTTTTCCCCGCGCCGTTTGCGCCCAGAAATCCAAAAATCTCGCCGTAGGCAATAGAAAAAGTGATGTGATCCACCGCCGTGAATTTACCAAAATTGCGCGTGAGGTTTTTCACATCGATGGCGATTTCGCTCATATCATCCTTTGGGATCAATCGTCACGTCCGCGGCAACTCCGGGCCGCAAATAATCCGGCGCTTCATCCACAGCCACCTTCACCGCAAACGTTTGCGTGACCCGCTCTTCCGCCGTTTGCACATTGCGGGGCGTAAACTCGGCACGGGACGCGATAAAATTCACGCGGCCTTTAAAGGATTGGGAGAGGCCATCAAATTCCAGCTCAGCGCCCTGGCCCATTTTAATTTTATTTATTCTTCCTTCGGGCACATAAATTCTCACCCATAAACTTTTTCGGTCGCCTACGACAACAACCGGAGAACCGGCACTGACCATCTCACCGACTTCATGCACCTTTACCAAAACAACACCGTCAATGGGCGCCGTAATCTGTTGATCTTGCATGTTCAAAAAAGCATGCTCTAGATCTTTTTGTGTCGCTCCCCCTTGCTTAAAAAGATTTTCCATGCGCTCAAAATCCTTCTTGTTCTGTTCATAACGGTCCAGCGTCGCGACCACTTGACCTTTTTGCACCACCGCTCCCTCGTCGGCATTAAGAGTAATGAGGCGGCCCGCGACCTTAGCTCCCAGAGAATGTTCCGTCAGTTCCAGCGTCCCGGAGAATATCATTCTGGCCGAATCCGGGTTTGCGCAGCCGCTTACGAGCAGGGCTACGAATAGAAATCCAATCCATATTTTCACGTGGTCTCCTCTTTATTTTTCTAACAGAAATTGTTCAACCCGGCCCAAGGACCGCGCCAGCTTGATCTTGGCCAACAAATAATACGCCTGCGCTTCTTCTTTTTGGTCTTCCGCCATACTCAAATTTACTTCCGCGGACGTCGCAGAGAGAGAGCTCCCGTTGCCGAAACGCAATTGACTGCGCGCCAGACGGAGTTCTTCTTTTGCCACGGCGACATTGTTTTCCGTTTCTTGCAAAAATGCCACGGCCTGGGCCATCATAGCTCGCTGTCCTAAAAATTCAACCCTCACCTGCCGCTTAACGTTTTGCAATTGGGCTTGGGAAATCTTGACCGCGTTTTCACTTTGTTTTAAGCGGGCCTGTTGCGCACCCCCTTGGAAAATCGGGATACTTGCGGAAATCCCCAGAGAATACGTTTCGCTGGATTTTTGAGTATCCGGACTTGTTCCGCTCGGCCCATAATCCCCCGAAAAATAAATTTTTGGCCAAAAATCCCTTTGATCCGCGGTGTGATCCTTTTCATTCAAGGCCAATTCCTGACGGGCCACATGGATATCCGGCTGGTCCTCATTCCAAGGAGTCCCGGGAACTTCTTTGAAAAATAATGGCTCGTCCCAAACACAATAAATTTTCTCATCCGGCGGCAGATCTAAAGCAGCGGCCAAATCCAGATTTCGCTCCAAAGCGTGTTGCTTGGCCAATTCAAAATTATATAAAAAATGGCTGTATTGGGCCCGCGCTTTTTTCATATCCAAAGGCGAACTCAAACCGGATTTCAAACGCCAAAAAGTTATGCTCATTTCCTTTTTATCCCGACGGAGAGCCATTTGTGTGACATAAAAATTGTCCTGCGCTCTTTTGGCTTCGAGAAAAAGTGTTGCCACAAGAATGAAAACATCTTCGCGGGTCTTTTTTTGCTGGGCCAAAGACAACAGATGACCCTGTTGGCTGGATTTGAAACGGGCCATGGCGCTGGGATCAAAAATAGTCTGAATCAGGCGTATCCGCGCGTCATAAACATTAAAAGGCCCAACGTGAGGATCTCCGGGCAAAGGAAATCCTGCAGCTCGCAAATCGCGGGTCTGGCGGACATCCGAAACTGT
>JANPFV010000108.1:0-18686 GCA_031423615.1 Candidatus Omnitrophota bacterium | reverse complement strand
GGCAGATGCATCGCAGTTTTTTCTAAGTTATGTATTAAAAAACAAAATTTCTTTTATCGTCTTGCCAAATTAATTTTTATCTGGTTTTTATTAACCGGAGGATCATGACAACGGCGATGGCTCCCCACACGACTTCCAGCGCAAAGGCAGGCCAGGCATGTTTGTTCAAGACACTCAACCCGACGGCTATGGCCCCGCCGAGATTCATCCATTGATAAACTAAACTGTTGACTTTCATTTTACCGGAAGAAATACCGTAATAGGCGACAAGAAAAGTGATCATCCCTATCCAGCCGAGGAGCTCAAAGATGGTTATCATTTATTCTTTCCTTTCGCGACTCAAAGTCTTTTGCAGAATAAATACCCCTATCAATACTACAATGGCGACGGCGAACTTCCATAAGTTTTTTGGGTTTGTCAGCGCACTAATAAGAGATGATCCAAAATAAACCAGCGCAAATGAGCCGGGCATGATGCCCAAAAATGTCGCCCAGAAATAATCCCGAAACTTTACCTTGGTCAATCCTAAACCAAGATTTTGAAAATCCCACGGTATATTGGGAATGAGCCGTATCAACAAAACTGTAATAAATCCCCGTTTTTCTAAGGCTTCATCAAAATTTCTTAACTTCCCTTTCAGGAATCTTTCGACAGGTTCTCTCGCGAAATGACGGGCCGCTAGAAATTCCCCCACCGCCGATAAATTAGCTGCGATCAACAAATAAATTAATCCTTCCACGCCCCAGATCACGCCCGCCGCGGCGGACAAGATGGCAGCGGGGAATAAAATGATGGGCCGGATGATATAGATCACAATATAAATCACCGGCCCCCACACGCCAAAACCATGAATCGTTTCCTTAAAGCTTCCCAGCGTGATTTTAGAATAATCAAAATGAAAACTTCGGACAAGGAGAAAAATCAAACTCACAATAATCGTGGCTATGATTAAAGTAAACCAGGAATTTCTTTTCATATATTTTTCAATATCTTTATAAGAAGTTTGATCCCGGGGTTATTCCCCTGCGCAATAAAGGGTTGGGCCGCGGTTTTTTTTACCAGTTCGGATAAGGTAGGATAAATATATAGAGTTTGGGCCAGTTTTGATAACGGCAGATGATTTGACTTTGCTATCAAAAAACCTTGAATAATTTCTCCGGCTTTTGCCCCGACAATATGTGCGCCTAAAATGCGGTCATTTTTGTCGGTAATAATTTTCATCAGTCCCTGCTTTTCTAAATCGGTCACGGCCCGATCCGTTTTGGTATAAGGGGTCAAGTAAACCTTGATTTGACCATAGTGTTTACGGGCTTCTTCCTCGGTTTGCCCGAGGCGGGCGAGTTCAGGATCGGTAAAGGTGGCCCAGGCCATATTCGAATAATTGACTTTCGTCCACGCTATTTTTTTAAACAATGCATTGCGGACTGCGACACTGGCCTGATAGGCCGCGACATGACTGAATTGGTATGGACTGGCCACATCGCCGCAGGCAAAGATATTTTTCTGAGTTGTCTGCAAATATTCATTAAGTTTTAAACCTTGAGATGTGTATTCAATTCCCGCTTTTTCTAAATCCAAACCCTGCAAATTGGGCGCGCGTCCGACAGCCACTAAAATTTCCTCGGCGCTGATGTCTTCTTTTTTGCCCTTTTTGTCCTCCATGGTCATGGTTTTTAAATGACCTTCTTTGTGAAAATGCAGAGCCTTGCGCCCGGTTAAGAGGTTGAGTCCATCGGCTTTCAATTGGTTTTCAACAAATCGGGACATTTCTGGCTCTTCTTTAGAAAGAATATGATCCGACATTTCTACAAGATGCACGTAAACACCCAGGCGTCCTGCGGCTTGGGCCAGTTCCACTCCAATGGGTCCTCCTCCGAGAACAATTAAACTCTTGGGCAATGTGTCTAAAGAAAATATCGTTTCATTGGTCAAAAATCCCACATCCTTTAATCCTTCGATCGGTAATATTAAGGGATGCGAACCCGTACAGATAATGAATCGTTTGGCTTTGATACGATGCTCGGTTGTTTCTATAGTTGCGGCATCCATAAAATGAGGCGTACCGATAATAACCTCGATACCTCTTTTCCGGAAATCTTCTTCTTTATGGTGGGTGGCGATTTCGGCCACCACTTCCCTCACATGGGCCATAACTCCCTTTGTGTCTACTTTTCCCCACGCCCCTTCTGCTTTAAGACCATACTGGGTGAAAGACTGAAGCGTATGCGCTATTTGGGAAGATTTAAGCAAGGCTTTCGAAGGCACACAACCCAACCACGTGCAATCTCCGCCTAAGCGTTTTTTGTCAATAATACAGGTCTTAGCTCCCAGGGCTTGAGCGACACTCGCGGAAAACAATCCGCCTGCACCACCGCCAACACAAACCACATCAAACGATAATTCTTTCATGCTCTTTTCCTAGCGGACATTTTTATAGAATTTAGCCAGTCGATCCGTCGAAATGCCCAAAATAAATCCGGTTGTTAAAAGCCAGTTTAATAATGTCGTTTTGACGATCCCGTTTTTTTCCCAGCGTCGGGGTAAAACGGTGGCCGGATAATCCAGGACGACGGTTTTACCCCGCCGGGATAATTTTTTAGAAAAGACGGCATCTTCAAAGAGGGGGATCAAATCAAAGCCGCCGATTCTTTGAAAAATATCCCGCCGGACAAAAATAGCCTGATCACCATAAAACACTTTTGAAACAAGCGCCCGCCAATGGCCGGTCGTCTCGATCCCGCGGTATATCCATTTGGGTGAATCAATTTTGTGGGTAAAACAACCGCCGATAAAATTTAAAGCCGTGTATTTCTCTAAAGCTTTTAAACCGCTTTCATCGACGCAACAATCCGCGTGTAAAAAAAGCAAAACATCTCCGCGCGCGGCCTTTGCACCCGCATTCATTTGCAAGGCGCGGCCGCGGGGTGAATGAATAATTTGCACGGGATATCGGCGTGCGATGTCCAAAGTCCTGTCATGGCTTTCTGCATCCACAATGATGACCTCGATGTTTTCCCCATAAGGTAAAGATTTAAGCAGTCTTTCGATGACGGATTCTTCGTTTAAGACTGGCACGATAATGGAAATCATTTTAGGGCCCCTTGGCAACTTGAGCCGGCCCCAGCGGTGCAGCCGAAACAATGATTGGCCGTTAAGACGGATCGACCTTCCAAATCTTTTTTTGTA
Source organism: Candidatus Omnitrophota bacterium (assembly GCA_031423615.1). Classification (GTDB taxonomy): domain Bacteria; phylum Omnitrophota; class Gorgyraeia; order Zapsychrales; family JANLHA01; genus JADLGJ01. The sequence continues at coordinate 15,500 of JANPFV010000108.1, read as the reverse complement.
ATATCGAAAACACTCAGCGGTTTTTTACGACGGATGTCCATTCCCAGCATTTGATTAAAATCACAATCAAATAATTGTCCATCCCAGCTGACGTTTAAGGTATTGCGGCACATCAATCCATCCAATGTCTCAGGATTAAAATTATGGATCAACAATTCTGTATATGATTCTAATTGATTAAAGGCTTTAAGATATTTGGCATAGCGGGTAATAGGCATGTTGGTAATGGTGTAGAGCTTGTTAAACACAATTTCAAAATCATTTTTAAGACGTTGTTTATAATCTTTTTCTAATTTTTCTTGCTCCGGCGGTAAATGCGCTCCCACGGGATTATATACCAAATTCAAAATCAGACCGGAATCCGGCCTTCCATAACCTAAACTATTCAATTGCCGCAGGGCTTGAATGGATTTTTTAAATGTACCATTTCCTCGTTGCTGGTCCACATTATCTTTTGTATAACACGGCAGTGAAGCCACAATCTCAACCTGATGCCGGGACAAAAATTCGCTTAAATCTTCCATTCCTTTTTCAAAAAGGACAGCCAGATTGCAACGATCAATAATATGGATGCCCCGGGTGTAAGCTTCTTTGACTAAAAACCGGAAATAGGGATTTATTTCCGGCGCGCCGCCGGTTAAATCCAGCGTCTTGGGTTTAAAGGAATCCATCAGGACCACAATGGCCCGTGCGGTTTTTTTATTCATATTTTCTTTTGTCTTTGTCGGACCGGCTTCGACGTGGCAATGAGAGCATGTCAAATTGCATAATTTCCCGACATTGACTTGAAGAATTTCAATGGCGGTCTTTTTTAATTCATATTTATGCTCAACTAATTTCGCTTGAAAAAGGTTTGTCATGGTTTTTTTTAACAGCAGCTGCCGCTTGAATTTTTTTCTAGCGAGTCTGGGGCTGGGCTACAAGGAAATAGACCAAAATGTTTGCTCTTATCGCTGATGACTTTCATTCGTTAACAACTTCTGACTTCATCCAAATCTTCTAAGACCGGCAATGAGCGATAGGTCAGTTTTAAATCCTGGATTCTTTCATGGGTGGTTGATAATACGGCGCTGGTGCTCCAGGGAATGTCATCAAATAACCGGGGTTGATTTTGGGACATTCCTATTGAGTAATATCCTCCGTCTTTCGCAGGGCCAAGCACAATAACGGCGTGTTGGATAGCAAGGAAACTCTGCTCAACAATGCCCGCTGTCAAATCTAATGTGTCGCTCCCATAAGCGATGACCCGTTTATAACCGTGATCAAACGCCCATTCAAAAGCGTGGGTCAATCGTTCCCCTAAACCTTCCCCCTTTTGGGAAATATACTCATAGCCACCCGTGAGCCAGAGTTGTATTTTTAATTTATCCTCGGGTGGATCAAAAAAAACAATAAGTTCTGCATTTTGATAATTTTGTAAGATTTCAAAATTTTTCTGGGCCAAACGGCGATATAAATTGGCTGACGGGCCGTCTCCTATAGTTTTGGCGAGTCGTGTCTTCACCTTGCCCGGTGTGGGATATTTTACAAAAAATAACATGGCTTGATCATTATAATTTTTCATGAGGGTTTCTATTTTCTTTTAGTTTTGAAAATTTGCCATCATAGTACTGTGTAAATCTAATTGTTAATAGTGAAACACAGTACAACAGTGCACTTTTTCTAAAGGTAAACTTTTAAAAATTAATTTGACAGTGCACTAGAAAGCATCCGCAAGTCATATTTGCGGCCGCCGATATAAATTTCTTTCTTGGGCGAAGTCTTGTTTTGCGATATCTTTTCGACTCTTATCAGGGCTTCACCCAAGGAAGTAAATGACTCAACCCCGCCTGTTTTAGTGTAAATAAGATAATATTTCGGGTTGGAGGACATGGCAAATTGAGGATAAAACATTTCCAGAATACTTTTCATTTCCATGTGTCCAGATTTAGAATTGACGATATGCTTGTAAGTCAATTCGCTGTCTACCATCGTAAATGTAAAATCCAGTTCCCCTTTATGCTGATTGACAAAATGATCCATGCGCAGCAAAAGAATTCTTTGCGGTTCCCAGAGGACGCGGAATTTATTATTGAGTTGATACAAGTAATAACCGTGGATAAGCGAAAATGATATTAAAAAGATAATCAGCCCTTGCTTTATGGTTTGGTCATGACGGTCAATAAATAAAAAAAAAGGCAAGAGCAGATAAAATATTCCTAAGATAAAAAATGAATAAAGAAAGTAAAAATGATGCGGTACCGTCCGCAAATAGGAAGTATTTGTTTGCAATCGAAGAAGGCATAAAAGTCCGATGTATATTCCTGTTAACAGAAGAAAAAACAGTCCCAAGGTACGAAACGTGGGGTTGGCGAAGGACTTGATGTCCGCTTTTTTCTTTATAGCGTAAAAGGTGCAGTAAACGATAAAGATAATAAGTAAAATAATCAAAGCCAAATTTATCGTCGCCAGCGGGGTCATTTTCCATGAAAAACTGTCGTAGTGATACTGATCGCTGATAAATTTAATTTTTGTTAAAGCCGGAAAGAAAAATCCTTCAAAACCTATTTTAAGGACATTTAGGAAATTGTCCCACAGCACAAGGGGATTGAACGATCCGATTTGTAGGGAGCCGGTCAATCCATTTTTTGTGTAGGAAAAATTCTTAACCCGCCACAAGAAATCTAATGCACTCACCGTAAGATAAAAAAAACCTGGCGCCAAAACCATTATTTTGTCGCGCTTTGGGTAACTTGCAGATGCTAATTTGTTCGGAGCATACATCAGGATCACCATAAGACCATTGATGACTAAACCCGCCTCATAGGTAAAGCAAGCAAAGGTTAAAAGGATAAGGGCCCAGAGAAATTTTTTTCTGTTTTTTGTCGGGTCCTGCTTATATTGGAAGAATTTGTAAATGGCCGTAAGGGCGAATATTTGAAATAAAAGATAACCATTGAGATGATGACGAACAATGATTTCTTGTTGAAGAAAAAGTAATGAGCTTAGCAGGACAATGAATATCGACCAGCGCAAAAAAATAAAAACATTGAGCACCCGCCAGAAACACCACTGGGCGATCAAATGCAAAATAAAACCCGTCAGCTGCCACCAAAAAAAATCATAACCGAAAAGCCATTTTTCAAAGGCCAATAACATGAAGATAATGGGAATAAAAAGAAGGGTGTCTCCGTTTAAATCGGGGGCGCGGTTGTACGAGTAAGATTCAGCCATCAAACGGGGCAAGGTTTCGTAATGGGCGATTTTAGCAAGGAAAATCTGGTGGTCGGTGCCGCGTGCACTATCAAAAAAAGAGGGAAAATAAACTAAAAGGTTTGCCAGAATGACCAGGGAGAACAAACCGACGGCATATCGATTTGGAAAATTTCTAGTTAAAGAATTGACCATTGCATTTGGGATTGAGGAATTTTACCTTTTTTGAAGGATCAATTCGCCTTTGACCGTGTCGATCTGGAAAATGAATTGGTTGAGAAAAGACATTCCCAAAAGGCCGTCATAGTTCCCTCCGCTTTCCTGCTCGAGGACAATGGCGGGGATATTGACGGCGCTGGCCCCGCTGACTCTCAATTCCTTAAGGATTAAGACGCGCCCGGGAACGACACGGCCGTCAGCGAGTTTAGCGCGCACACGCTTGGCGGCATTTAAATTATATCCCAGTTTAAGGGCCACTTTTTTTGATAACATGACATTGCTCGCGCCGGTATCAACCATGAGGGTCACATGGGTTTTGCGATTAATGAGAGAATCAGTCAAAAAGCTATTTCCCACGCGCTTGAGTTTGACGACTTGTTTGCCTTGCGCGATACGCACGGCGCCCTTAACGGCGCTGCCCGTTAATTTGGCCGCTTCCCAGGTCACATTGCTGGCCACCTTAATGACCGTGCATCCTGTCAAAATGACCAGGGTCAAGAACAAACAATAGCCATAAAGAAATTTTTTCATAAGGAGAGCTGGGTTAAGGAAACAAAGTCATTATACTGAAAACTTTTAAAAGGTGAAGTTATTTGCTATGATAATCCGGCTTTAGAAGGATTAAGAATGCTTTCCCAACTTACCATCGAAAATTTTGGTCTTATTGACCGCATCACCGTTGAATTTGTCGAAAAGTTAAATATTTTGACGGGTTCGACAGGCGCGGGAAAATCGATTATTATCGACGGGCTTCGTTTTGCTCTGGGCGAACGTCTTAATCCCGCTGCGATCCGCGACTCGCAAAAGCCCTGTACGGTCGAAGCTGTTTTTGAATTACGTGATGAGAGACTTCGCGTTAATGCAATCCTCGGAGAGTTTTTCAATCCCGAAGATAATCGTTTGATCATCAACCGCCAGTATTTTCCCGATGGACGGACCAAAATCAAGATCAACGGTTTTAATGTTACGGTCGGTCAATTGAAAGCTCTCGGCGATCATCTGATTGATTTTCATGGTGCGCATGATCATCAGATGTTGTTTTCCGAGGACCGGCATATTGGGGTTTTGGATCAGCTGACCGATTTTGGCAGTAACCTTGGACAGTACCGTGAAAGTTTTGAAAGGTATGCGCAGATTAAAAAAGCCTTGACCCAGCTTGCGGAAATGTCGGCTTCGCGTGACCGCGATTTGGAACTCTTGTCGCACCAAATTAAGGAATTGGAGCAACTCCCTCTCGTCGAAGATTCGTACCAGAAAATCGCCGCAGAACAAATTCGTGTAAACAATGCTGAAAAACTTTACAGTCACGCCTCCTCTCTTTTGCAAATCCTTGAGGGTGAAGATGGCAGTTTGTCGGATATCGTCCGTAAATCTTTTTCGCCTTTGCGCAGTCTGGTCCAGGTTGATTCTAAGACCGCGGTGTTTGAAGGACATTTGAATAATATTCAAGAAAGCAGTCAAGAGCTTTTGAGTGAATTGCGAGATTATTTAGACGGACTCGCTTTTGAACCGGCTGAATCCGCGGAAATCAGCCGCAAGTTTGATCTTTACGATGATATCAAACGCAAATACGGTCCGACTCTGGAAGATGCGGCGAATTTTTTTAGTCAAGCCAAAGAAAAGTATCGCCTGCTTATAAATTTTGCCGAAAGTGATGCTCAGCTGAGGGAAGAATTGAGTGAAGCGCAAAAGGAATTGAAAAAGATTGGTCAAAAACTTACGGCGGCGAGGAAGAAAAGCGCCGCCCTTCTTAAGGAAACAATTGAAAAGGAATTGAAAGACCTGGGCATTGATCACGTTTCTTTTGAAGCACGGATCCTTTCGGACGAATTTCATTCAATCGGTCAGGACAAGGTTGTTTTTTATATCAGTCCTAATGCCGGAGTGGACTTAAAACCTTTGGCTGAAATTGTGTCGTCTGGCGAAGCGGCACGTTTGATGCTTGCTTTAAAGAAAGCTTTGATCAATGTCGATCCGATTCCCGTTTTAATCTTTGATGAAATCGATGCGCAAATCGGCGGTCGTCTAGGGACAATAACTGGGAAGAAATTAAAGGAACTTTCGCAAGGACGGCAAGTTATTTTGATCACTCATTTGCCGCAGATTGCTTCATTTGCCGACGGCCATTTTAAAGTTGTTAAAAAAGTCAGCGGCGGACGGACGGTTACGGCGGTGGTGGCTCTTAATAAGGAAGAACGCATCCAAGAATTAGCGGAGATGATGAGCGGGAAATCCCAAAGCGACATTTCTCTTTCCCACGCAGAAGCCATGCTAACCAGCGCCAAAAAAAAGTAGGGACAGACCCTACTTTTCCATAAAGATAAAAAGTAGGGTCTGTCCCTACTTTTAAGGAGCTTGTTATGAAAAAGATTGCGGTTTTAACCAGCGGCGGAGATTGCGGCGGACTGAACGCGGTGATCAAAGGTGCTGCCTTGATGGCCAATCAAAAAGGCGCGGCCTGTTATGTCATTCCTAATGGATACGCCGGGCTTTATAATCTGGGTGATTTCGATAAACTAGTTGAGCTTACGACGGAACGTTTAGACAAAATTGATTTAAATATGGCCGGTTCAGAAGCTGGACATTCACGCGTTAAGATCCGAAAGATCGAAGATGAAAAGAAATACGACCGCATCAAAGCGGGTTTGAAAAAATTCGGCATCGAAGGTTTAGTCATTAGCGGCGGGGACGATTCGGGCAGTGTCATGGTGGATTTGGCCGCCGAAGGTATCAAATGTGTGCACGCGCCTAAAACAATGGACCTGGATTTGCAAAGTTATTCCGTCGGAGCGGATTCTACCATCAATCGTATTGCCACCTTTGTCGAGGATTTGAAAACCACGGCTTACACGCACAATCGTATTTTTGCCGTTGAGGTTTTTGGCCGTTATGCCGGGCACACCGCCTTTCGCGGCGGGGTCGCGGCGGACGCGGATGCGGTTTTGATCCCGGAAGTTCCGGTTGATTTCGATGCCTTGTATGAACATTGCAAGGCCCGTTTTATGTGGCGCGTGAAAAACAGCGACGTGAAAGCCGGTTCGTATTTGATTGTCGTAGCGGAAGGTCTGAAAAATGCTAACGGTGAGGAATTGGTCGATGAAAATGCCCCGGCGGATTCTTTCGGCCATAAGCGTTTGGCCGGTTCTGGAAATTATGTCGCCCAGCAATTGGGCAAACGTTTCAAGGCTGATCCGGCGATCAAAGATTTCATGTCGCAAAACGGCCTGTACGTTAAGGGGGCCAATGAAGCCCCGGAAGTGCGCGCCGTTGTTCCCAGCCATCTGGTTCGCTGCGGGCATACTTCTCCCCTGGATGCCAATTTCGGAAAAGAAGTCGGCTCGGGTGCCACTCTTCTTTTATTAGGCGGTTTAAGCGGGGTCACGGTCGTCGGTGTTACAGGTGATGAAGTCAAATACATGCCGACTGCTGAAGCCATCAAACAGCGCCATGTCGACCCGGCCTTGATTGCTTATCATGAACAGCTGGGTATGTCTTTTGGTCGTAAACCCCACGCGGCGAAAATAGATTTTAAAAAAGTTGAAGGAAAAATCGAGCGGCCGTTATAATTAAAATTGAAATCAAAGTTCAGTGATGAAACTTTCCATCATTAGTCCCGTCTATAACGAACAGGAAACGATTCCTTTTCTTCAAACCCGCCTTGAGAAAGTGATCAGGAATTTAAACTGTTCTTTGGAAATTATCATTGTCGATGATGGGAGCAGTGATGGGACATCGGATTTGGTCAAAGAATGGATCGCCGTCAGTGCTGATATTATTTTGCTGGAATTATCACGAAATTTTGGGCATCAAGCGGCCATTCCGCGGGTCTGACCAGCTCGACCGGTGATGCGGTCGTGATTCTCGACGCTGATTTACAAGACCCTCCTGAAATCATTGCTGAAATGCTTACGCATTGGCAAACGGGAAGCCAGATCGTTCTGGCCGAACGCCTCTCGCGACAGTATCCGTGGTTTAAGAAATTTTTCTTTGGATTTTTTTACAAAATTTTTGTGCTTTTCTCGGACCTGCCTCCTATTCATTCCGGCGTTTTTGGATTGATGGATCGGCGTGTTGTGCTCAAACTGCTGGCGATGCCCGAACAAAATCGTTACCTTCCCGGCATGAGAAGTTGGGTCGGATTTAAAACAACAACAATAAAATATCACCGCGCTCCCCGCACCACCGGTTCTCCTAAACAATCATTGCGCCGTCTTTTTCAATATGGTTTAAATGCCATTTTCAGTTTCAGCTATAAACCGCTGCGGCTAAGTTTTATGGCGGGACTTTTAATCAGTTTGAGCTGTTTTGCCTATTCTGTAATCCTTGTTATCAGAAGATTGATGGGCATTGATGTAGTGCAAGGTTTCACGACCGTGGCCGTGGCCATTTTCTTTTTGGGAGGGGTCATTTTAATCAGTAATGGGATTTTGGGCGAGTATTTAGCAAGAATTTATGATGAGGTCAAACGTCGCCCCCTTTTTATCGTGAGCCGGAAAACTTCCTTAAACTCCGAAACACAACAGATCCATACTGAACATATTTAATATGCCTTCCTTTGCCGACGGTTTAATTTATATTCCGAGTTGGAATTATATAAAAGTGACCATTGGGGAATCCGGATCCATTCTTCCTGTTTATTTTTTCTATCTGATGCTTTCCGGTCTTATCCTCATTGCCATGGTCCTCTGTTCGCGTTTTAAAAAGAATAAGGCGTTATCCCGGCGGGATGTTCTAAGAAATACCGTGCTGGCCGTTTTAGCGGCCATGGTTTTATTGCAAATAGGATCTCAGCAGTCTTTTCTCACTCATCGCGTGCAGAGGTTTTTCCATCAAACCGTCGATGAGAAATACACGAATCTCTGGGGGTCTCCGTACCGCTATGTGCGTTTCGCTTTGGTGCAGACGCCGCAAAATTGTGCTGGAAAATTGATCACCGATTTGAATGTCCAGACAACATTGGAACCTTACATTTTGAAGTATTTTCTTTATCCTCATGTCGATTTATTAGCGGAAACGGTTTCAGCGGAATGTTTGATTGTCTTTAGAAAAAATAACCCCGAGCAATCCGTCCCTGATAATTACAGAATTGTCGGCCAGTTTGATGAACAGAGTTTAATTGCTGTCAAAAGGAAATGAGCCTATGATTTTCTTTTTTGTTATGGCCCTGGTCCTTCCTGTTCTATTCGGTTTTTTGCTGTTAAAGGCAATGCGATTCAGATCGTCTTGGCTTAGCGTGGCCTTCCTTTCCTTTTTCTTAGGACTAGGAATTATCGCTCTTTGGATGCTTTTTTTGCTGATTATTAATCAGCCTTTAACTTTCTATAGTGTATCCCTCCCGTTAATTCTTTTTTTTCTCATTTTGCAATGGCTCTTGCTCAAGAATGACTCGCCGATTTGTTCCTGGCCAAGTCTGCTCCCTTTCTCTTTAAATCTTTCTCGCAGAATTTTTTTGTATGGCGCCGTCTTTTTTATATCGTATCAAATGTATTTTGCTTTTCGGACGGCGAGCCTTGCTCCCATTTACACATGGGACGGAATTTATGCAATTGCTATTAAAGCAAAGTACTTTTTCTTCGGAGGAAATTTAGCGGGGCTAAAGAATTTTCCTCTCACCTCTTCCTATCCTATCCAAATGGAGCTTGACCTTGCGTGGTTGGCGCTCGTCTTAAATCATTGGGACGATCAAATGCTGAAATATGTTTTCCCGGTTTTTTTGTCAGCCTATTTGGCCTTGCAATATGATTTTGTCAAAGAGTTTGCCAGCCGTTCACAAGCTTTGTTAAGTGTCGTTCTCACTGTGTGTTCCTATTTTGTGGTTTATCACGCGACCGTCGAGTACCGGTCGATTTATTTCCTGGCGTACAACTTGATTCCGGTCTTTTTGATTTTCCGGTCTTTTAAGAAAAATGAAACGGCCGCGCTTTTCTTGGCTGGTATTTTTTCCGGATTGAGTGCATTTGTAAAATTAGAAGGCAGCGGACATTTTTTGATTTATATTTTACTGATTCTTTATATGACCCTTGATTCAGAAAAACGTTCTTTAAAAGCCGGATGGCTTTGGCAGGTCAGATTTATGGGGCCAGCCCTTTTCGTGGCCTTGCCTTTTTGGCTGGTCAAAAAAGCTTATCATTTCGGAAGTTTTGAGGGCCGGCTGGACTTACAAGGCGGGGAATTTATTAATCGGCTCGGGCCGGTTTTATTGACGACATTGCAAAACATGTTTTTAAGCGGCAATTGGAGTATTTTATGGTTTGTTTTACTGGTTTTTATTCTGACGGCAAAAAAAGAAAGTTTTCGTCCTCCGGTGGTTCAATACATCGCCGTGTCCTTGGTATTATATTTCTCGCTGTACGTGGGATTGGGATTGTTTACGGCGACCTATGCGGTTTTATTTTATGATCCCGAAATAAATCTTTCTCGCGCTCTGCTGCATTTTTTCCCCTTATGTCCTATTTTAATTGCTTTGTTGCATGAGCGGAAAGATTAAGCGTCTCCCCGGAACGGTTGGTAATGAAACTCATTGGCGATTCTTTTAAGCGGCAAATCTCCCCGGCTGTCACCATACGCGTAAATATAAGCAAAATCTTTCAAATTATAAGCTTCATTAATCCGGCGGATCTTTTCCTCTCCATAACAATTGGGGGAGGAAAATTGGCCGGTGAATTTGCCGTCCTTGACCTCAATTTTTGTCGCTAAAAGTGCAACACCTTCCTGTTGGCACCAGATGTGTAAATAATCCTCGAAAGAAGCGGAGACAACGACGACGGTGTGGCCTTGGGCTTTGTGCCAGGTCAATTTTTCCAATGCGGCGGGACGCAAAATGCGGGGCAAGCGTTCTTTGATGTACTGTTCGGTCGCGGCCTTAAACGTTGCCGCTTCCCATCCGCTATAAAAGAAAGCAAAAAGTTTTTCCTTGGCTTTCCAGTTGGGAACAATTCTTAAAAGATATCCGATCAAAATAGGACTGTTGAGCAAAAGACCGCTCAAGGTCCCGCCTATACCGTGCGTATAAAAAATAAAATCCTCAAAACTGTCCTTGGTAGAAATCGTCCCGTCGAAGTCAAAGATGGCGAGGTTCATAGAGTCTGCAATTTAAAGTTCCGTTACCTTTATGCTGTTACATTATGAGATATCTAAAAGAAATTTGATGTCTTCCCACCCTAGTTTTTTGGCGATACCGTCCTCGGCAATCACTAAACTGTCAATCATGTTTCTTTTACGCTTTTGCAACTCAAGCATTTTTTCTTCGATCGTGCCTTTGCAAATCAATTTGTAGGCTGTTACGGTATTTCTCTGGCCGATACGATGAGCGCGGTCGATCGCTTGATCTTCTACGGCGGGGTTCCACCACGGTTCAAAAATAATCACCGTGTCTGCTCCGGTCAGATTAAGGCCAACGCCCCCGACTTTTAAACTTAAAAGAAAAACCTTCACTTTAGTATCACTATTAAATCGATCCACGCATTCGCGGCGCTCCGTCGTTGAGCCGTCCATATATTCAAAAACAATATCTTCTTTCTTGAGATATTGCGCAATGATTCCGAGCATCCCGATAAATTGGCTAAAGATTAAAACACGATGACCTCCGCTGAGAGCTTCGGCCAAAAGTTCTTTTAATAAGTTCAATTTCGCGGAAACTGACAGGCGATGACCAAGCTTAACGTGGGCCAATTCCGGATGGCAGCAAATCTGCCGCAAACGCAAAATCACCGTCAATATTTTCATGCGGCTTTTGTTAAATCCTTGGGTTTGAAATGCGTCGACAACCTCTTTGCGGGCGATGGCCAGCATTTGTTTATAGCATTGATATTGTGTCGGTTCTAATTCACAAAAACTGACCTGTTGCATTTTCGGGGGCAGTTCTTTAATGACTTCGGTTTTTAAACGCCGCAGCAGAAACGGTTTAATTTTACGCGCCAATTTTTCCAGGGTCGGTTTACTTTGGTCTCGCAGGATCGGTTGTTCGTAACGGTTGCGGAAACGTTCGTAGTTACCTAAGAATCCCGGCATTAGAAAATCGAAAATCGACCATATATCCGAAATGCTGTTTTCCAGCGGGGTCCCGGTTAAAACTAAGCGGTGGCGGCTTTTTATTTTTTTTGAAAGCCTGGCGTTTAGAGTATTGTGATTTTTTATATTTTGCGCTTCGTCTAAAATGACATAATCAAAAGAAAGTTTTTCATAAAATTGAGCGTCTCGTCGTAACAGCGCGTAAGATGTAATGACTAAATTGTAATCACCGATTTTTGTGATTTGCTCGCGCCGTTGGGGCCCCTGCGGGATCAGGACTTTAAGATCGGGACAAAACTTTTTAATTTCTTCGTGCCAATTCCAGACCAAAGTCGTTGGGCATATGACAAGGTGTGGGAGAGTTTCCCCGGTGTCCAGCACATTTTTTAATAAGGCCAAAACTTGCAGCGTTTTACCGAGACCCATTTCATCAGCGAGTATTCCCCCGAATTGAAATCCTCGCAAAAATTCCAGCCAGTCGAGGCCTTTGCGCTGGTAATCTCTTAAAATATTTTCCAAAGATACGGCCGGTGAAACGGGTTGAATGGACTGAAACTGTTTGAGTTTTTCATGCAATCGGCGAAAAGAATTGTTAAACGTAATATCCAGGCTGTTTCTTCGGGCCTCTTCGATTAAAAACGGTGTATGAAAAGCCGGTAAGTCTTTGATTTTACCGTCAAACTCATCGATCATGTCTTCGACTTTGGCAAAATCACTGTCGGCAAACGAAAGGATGCTCCCGTCTTTTAGCTGGACATATTTTTTCCCTTGCTGTAATTGGCGGCGTATTTCCTCTTGTGAAAATTTTTCTTCTATTCCGTCCGCTTGGTACTGGACTTCAAAATGAAACCAGTCCAGCCCGTCGGACCCTAATTGGATATGGGGTCTTAAAGCCGCTCTTGCTTTTAACTGCTTTTCTGTCTGAGCGGTGTAATGTATTTCGTAGCGATCGCCCATGGCCGGCAGTTTGTCTAAAACAAAACGGGCGATTTTTTCCGGATCCTCGAGCCGCAAGAAATTTTCTTCATCAATATCAAACCCGCAGTCGTCGTACAAAAAACGGACAGCTTTTTTTTCTTGAGACATATCCCGCCTGATCCAGGCTGAGGTGTCGGACGGACATGGCAGGTATTCGTCGTCGATGCTAATAATATCCTTTAAGCTAAGGGTGCGCTGGTCATAAAGGCATTGGAAATCAACGACAATCCTTTTGGTGCTTCCGTCAATCAACAATTTAAACACAGGCGGGGCTTCTATAGTATGCAGTTGGGTTAATTCTTGGTTTCGGTAAATGAGTGTGCAGTGTTCTTTGATATTCTTGATGATGGACCCGGTAAAAGCGGGAAAATCCGAGGGTGGAATCACAACCGAGCCATTGATCAAAAAGATTTTGGTTAATAAATTTTCATCGAAAGTTTCCTCGAAAGGGAAAATATTTCCTTGTTCAAAATCGACCATCCAGCAAGGGCGTCCGGGCACCAAATGTCCCCGCATAAGATATTGCGGGTCGGTGGGGTTATTTGCAAAGAAATGGACTTCAATGGATTTCGTTTTTGTATATCCCAGATCTATCGTAACAGCTATTTTGGGGTCTAAACGGATCTGCATCGGTTTAATCCTGCCGGCATAAAATTGGATCCCCTCATGGCCAGCCGCTTCCTTAAACAATAACGCTAATTCAAAAGAAGAAAACCCGCTATCGGAATAATAAGTATTCTTCGTTATCACGGACAATAAGCGCAAGCAATATTGCTGGGGTAAACTAAAATCTTCAAAAGCAGGATAGGTTGGTTGATACCCCCGGTATCGCTTAGGGTTGACCAAGCTGGCGGGATCGCTGATTTTGATGATCTTTTCTCCGACGATAGCACACGTTTCTACTTTATAGCCTTTCGAGGATATCCCGAAATTATTTTGGTTCGGTAAAATAAAACGTAAAATAGGAGCAGAGGGATTTTTTTGATCAGAAAACAAAACTGAAGGGCGCCGTAGCGCTGCGGGATTTGCCGGCAACGTTGTTTCTCTGTCCTGTGAGCTGTAAAGTAATGCGGCAACCGTATGTTTGCACATCAATCCCCATTCATATGGGCAGGTGCATTCCGTATGGAACTTGTTTTTGCCGGCGAAATAAATCTTTACACGATAAGGAGCCGTACGGTTTCCTTGTACGCGCGCAAAGAGTACGCCATTCTTAAGCTCGCAACTTAAGACTTTGTTTTTGGTAAAATATTCTAATCCGCGTTCAAAAACAATGTGACCGGATAATTTTCTGATCTCTTCCGCGGGAAGCTGCATTATCGGTAATTTTAAAGTCCCCATCATCTGATGTATATAATGTTTTCGTTGTTTAGAATGTTAGTGCTTCAAGCTGCGGCGCAATATTTTTATTTAAAGTCTTATTTAAAGTTTTGGTGTAGTCGAGAATGGTGTGGTCCTTACCCGATCATTTTTTCTGTCCAGTAAGGATTTGAGGAAGATTTCTTAAAAACTCAACAACTCCCACAACTTCTATGTCCCGCGATACTCACGCTGATCACCACCATAGACCAAATAACATTTAGCCATAGAATAATCTTTCTTAAACGGTTTGAGTCCACGAAACATGTCGGAGTTAACGCGCATGGAACTTTTGACCTCAATGGCAATAAGACCGCGGTCCCCATACAAAATGAAATCAACCTCGGCGTCATTAGCTGTTCTCCAATAAAAGATTTCATATCCGAGATCCAACGCATCATTAACCGCGCGTAGTTCCTGAAAGATCAATGTTTCCAATGCCGCCCCGGGAATGCTTTCCGTTGTATCCAAAGGCCCCATGGGACGTAGAGCACGATAAACTCCAACATCGAAATAATAAAATTTATTATGTGCAACCAAGCGCCGCTTCGCTTTTTTGGTAAAAACCGGTAACCGTACTCCGACCAGAAGATCCTCCAATATATCAAAATAATTCATCACAACCATTCGGTCAATGCTCGCTTCACGGGCGATTTCTGTATAATTCAGGACCCCCCCCTTGAGAAAAACTGGCAATTTCCATAAAACGTGAAAACCCGCCGATATTGCGCGTTAACCCCTCTTGCTTGACCTCATTCTTGAGATAATTAAGAACAAAACTTTTTAGATAAGCTTTAGGAGATTTCCCCAAATACGCTAACGGTAAGTGTCCATACTGTAAGGATCGTAGAAGTTCAAAGCGACTGCCTAGCTCCACCGCTGTTAACGTATGGAACATCCGCGTCAACGCGCGACCACCCAATAAATTTATACCTTTTCGTCGAAGCACGCGCGCACTTGAACCCGTTAAAATAAACTTTTGTTTTTTAGCAAAAATAAGGCGGTGAACTTCATTTAAAAGGGCAGGGACAAGCTGGATTTCGTCGATAATAACCCAATTCTTATTCTCGTTCGGAATAAAATTCACCAAATGTTGGGGGTTTGCGGAAAGTCGGTCTCTCATACTTGCATCCAACAGATCAATGTACACCGCTTGGGGATAATGCATGCGAACCCAGGTTGTTTTACCGGTGCCGCGCGGTCCAAACAAAAAATAACTTTGATCATCGGTGGGATTAAGGATTCTTTTTATCATGGCTTCATTTTACATGTATTTCTGATATGTTCAATAGCATTTTACGTATATTTTACCGTGCGGCGCAAGCCTTCTTCCAGGCTCACTGCAGGATGAAAACCGAGAATTTGTTTGGCTTTGGAAATATCCGCGGCACTGCGATAAATATCTCCCATTCTAAGAGGAAGAAATTGCGGCGGAATATTTTTATTAAAGATTTTATTCAATGTTTTGGTCAACTCCAGAATGGTGTGGTCTTTTCCAGAGGCGACATTGATGACTTCATGTTTGATGTCAGGAACAGTCGCGGCCAAATAATTAGCCGTCACGACATCATCGATATAAATAAAATCGCGCGATTGCCCTCCGTCGCCGAAAATCGGTGTGGGCCGGTCATTTTTAAGGCAATCGATGAATTTTGGAATGACGACTGAATATTCATCGTCCTTGGCCTGGCGGGGTCCGAACACATTAAAGTAGCGTAACGACACCGTCGAAAGTCCGAAGC
>JANPFV010000107.1:0-17267 GCA_031423615.1 Candidatus Omnitrophota bacterium | reverse complement strand
GCTAATTTCTTTGTTAATTTCATTATTGCCTCCGTTTTCACCCATTGGGTGATTGTTAGTGATTGCTCATACAACCATTCTAACGACGGAGGCTTCTTTTTTATCTCTTTTTTTGACTTTCTATTTAGGAATTAACGTTTTTTCCTAAAAACATATTTTAGGCGATGGGCAAGTTTTTCTGATTCGTCGGATCAGTAAGCCTCAATCCTAACGATAGATTCAAACTTGTACACGGCGTTATTTTTAAAAATTTCGCTGGAATTTGGCTTGCAATCCATTTAAAGTCAACATATTATATTATTTAACATTAACCGGTATTTTGAAATTCTATGCGTGTTGCTATTCTTAATCCTTCTTTTGGCGATGATTTCGTCCGTGTGGCGCGCTGGTCAGCCAAATCGCGCGGCCGCGTTCAGCGTCATCCCGAGTATCTTTTGATTGCGGCCCAGATTCTCATCGATCAAGGCCATGATGTGAATTTTATTGAAGCCGCGGCGCAAAATTTCACCCCGGAACAATCTTACGATATTGTCGCGGCTTTTAAACCTGACCTGTTGGTCATTCACGCAACCACCCCTTCGATTTATAACGATATTGAACAAGCCAAAGTTATTAAAGACCGTACAAAGTGTCAGGTCGCTTTTGTGGGTCAGCATGTCACCGCTGAACCGGACAATACTTTTGAAATCAGCGGCGGGGTTGTGGATTATATTTTAAAAGGGGAATACGATTATCAGCTCCGCGATTTGGCCAATGGCATCGAACCGGAGAAAATCGGCGGAATGATTTGGATGAAGGCCGCGGAGAAAAAGGTTGTGCACAATCCTCCGGGCCCCACGGTGAATGTTGAGAAACTTCCTTTCCCGGCTTGGCAATTGATCAAACCCGAATGGTATCCCGACGGCGGGAAAAAATTTCCTTTTTTGACTTTGATCACCGGGCGGGGTTGTAATAATGCTTGTACCTTTTGCCGTGATCCGCAGCTGATGTATGGTTTTAAATTGCGTAACCGCACAGCCATGCAGGTCGTTGATGAAATGGAACACGACCTTAAACTTCATCCGCAAATCCGCGAAATCATGTTTGAGACCGATACTTTTGCCGCCGACAATCATCATGTCAAAACCGTTTGCGAAGAAATTATTCGCCGTGGGATCAATAAAAAGATTAGCTGGTCGTGCAATATGCGGGTCAACACCGACTTGGAAATGCTGCCCTTGATGCGGGAATCCGGATGCCGGATGCTCATGACCGGTTTTGAATTTGGGCATGATGATGGTTTGGCCGCCGTACGCAAAGGCGGAGTCAATGTGGACATGGCGCGCGAATATGCCGTGGCCGCCAACAAACTGGGTTTTACCATTCACGGCTGTTTTATGATCGGAGCCCCGGGAGAAACCCGGGTGAGTGCGCAAAAAACTTTGGATTTTGCCAAGTCTCTGCCGCTGGACACGATTCAAATTACCGGTGTGGCCGCTTATCCGGGGACGGCGCTTTACAAATGGGCCAAGCAAAACAATTATCTTTTGGCCAAGGACTGGCGCGATTGGCTTACGTCCCAAAAAGAACAGCGCACCCTTCTGAATTATCCGCAACTTTCCAACAAGGACATTGATTTTTATATCGATAAAGGTTTAAAGGAATTTTATCTGCGTCCCAAGCAAATGTGGCAAATGTTGATTTCCATCCGTTCCGTCGGGGACCTTCTCCGCAAGCTGCACGGATTGGGGGCTTTTGTAAGATATTTTTGGGAAAAGCTCCGCGCCAAAGTGATCCCGCCGAAAAATATGGAAGTCGAAACCAGTAAAGCCTAAAACATGTACCCCGATTCCTACTTAGAAACCGTTTATCGACGAGCAGCCTTTCACCCAATGGGTGAAAAATTTCACTCGTCGAGGTCTCGAGGGGAGAATCATTTTCTAAGTAGGAATTCGGGCATGTAATTTAGATTTGACACTCTCGGGCGGATTTGTTATATTTTGTAAACATATTAATCGGATCTCTTCTAGGAGGTTTTTAAAATGGCTCATGTTGTTACCGAACCCTGCATCAAGTGCCGCTATACGGATTGTGTAACGGTTTGTCCGGTCGATTGCTTTCATGAAGACAAAGAAATGCTGGTTATCGATCCGGAAGTTTGTATCGATTGCGGGGCGTGTATCCCGGAATGCCCGGTCCAGGCCATTTATGCCGGCGACGATGTCCCGGAAAAATGGAAAAGTTTTACTCCGCTTAACGCCGAGAAATCCAAAGAATTACCCGTTCTCACGGAAAAAAGAACCCCTTTAGCACCGCCTAAATAAACTCCGCCTGATCCCGCGTTTATTATGATGCAGGGTCCTTTTATTATTTTTATTTAAGGAAACGTCATGTGGTTTTTTATGATTAGCTGTTATGTTTTAAGTGCCGTGACTTTTGCCATGCTGCTTTCCCTTTTGACGGTGTCGTCTCTGGTCTTTCTGATTTTGACCAGCATGGTTTACTGTTTTACGGAGACCTTGGTCATTTTCTTTTTTGTCGGGACCGGGGTCAGTGTTCGCGATTATTCCAAAGATAATAATCTTCCGGAAAGTTTTCGCAAAAGGTCTTTGGCGATCAAATATAAAATTTATCCGCCGACGATGCTAAACTTGCTTTTTATGATTGTTCTTTTCATTCTGCCCGGCGCTGTGCATGCGGGCAAGATTCCCATGGCCGCTTATTCGATTTATTTGGTTTTTTGTTTAGGTCATTATGTGTATACCAAATTGATCCAGCACGATTGTTTCCGGGCGAACACAGAAAATATTCTCGCGATGTCCGGGATCGCAAGGGCTGTGTAATGTACTATGTCGCAAAATTTTTGCAGGCCTCGGGTTTGGCGGTCATTTTAGTCGGGTTTTTAATAAAATTTCCTAAACTGATGGACCCAAAATGGATTGGACTTGGCGGAGTGATTTTCTTTTGCGGATGGATTTTGCAAAATTACAGTTTAAAAAAATGAGCTGTCCTCAAAATAACCCTGACCCGCAAAAGCTCCGCATGATTCTTAAATTTGATACGGGCGCCGATGGATTTTTGAAGATGATTTATGTTCTCGCTATTTCGGCGGTGGTGGTCCTTGTCGTAGGTATATATTTTCTTTTATTTTATTATCATGGTCTACGCAACGTTTAGGAATCGTCATGGCTATAAAATGGGTGGAAAAATGGAAGTCCAAATGGGGCATCCAGAGCAATTGGGATTTTGTCATGATCATGCTCACCTTTTCTTTGGCCGGTTCCATGATTTCCGTTTGCCGGCCGCCCATTTTTCATTTTTTGGGCCTTACTAAACAGACGCCACTGTGGATTAAAATCCTCGTCTACATCCCTCTTATCCCGCCGATTTATCAGATTTTTCTTCTGATTTGGGGAACGATCTTGGGGCAATTTGAATTCTTTTGGGAAAAGGAAAAAAAGATAGGAAGGTTTTTAAAGCGATCTTTTATCAAAGTCTTTGCCCCTCACGCCCGCGGCGTGTAATTATTTCCAGACATACAGCATGAAGTAAATCACAACCCCCGTCACGGAAACATACATCCAAACCGGTAAAAGCCAGCGCGTTATTTTGGTGTGCCGAGAATATTCTCCCTTTAAAGCATGGCGGACCGCCAGCAAACTGAATGGCACAATGATCATCGCCAAAGGTGTATGGGTGGAAAGAATAAAGAAATATATCGTGCGGCTTATTCCTGTGCCTTGATAATGAGTGACCACCCCTTTTTTCAGGGCGTGATAGGTTACGTAACTGATCAGAAAAAAAGTCGAGCAGACCAAGGCCCAAGCCATCAAACGCTGATGCAGGACTTTGTTCTTTCTTCGGATAGCGAGCCACCCGCAAAAAAGCAAAATTCCGGCGAGAAAGTTTAAAGAGGCATTTATTGTCGGAAGAATAGCGGCGGTCATCAGGATTTTTCCTTGAGCAAAAAAGCAATGTCGCGAAATAATTGGGGTGTGCCCTTATTGTCCATCCCGTCATAATAACCGCGTACCCTTCCCTGCTTGTCGACTAAAATAAAATAACCGCTGTGAAAGACCGGTTCATCAACGGTTCCAACTTTAAAAACTTTTTCCGAAATGTCCTGGATTTTGCTGTCTGGTCCGGTGAGAAAATGCCATTGCTGAGGATCGGCATTGTAGCGTAGGGCGTATTGTGTGAGGACGGCCGGTGTATCATTGGCGGGATTGACCGATATCGATACAAAGGCCACTCGTTTGTCGATTTTGTAGGAACGGTAGAGGGCGGCCAGTTTGTTGGTTGTAATGGGACACATCCCCGAACAAGATGTAAAGAAAAAATGGGCCACCCAGACTTTCCCTTTGAGCTGGGTGCTGGCAAAGGGATGATCCGTTGAATCCGTGAGTTCAAAATCCGTGACGTTAAAGATGACCGGCAAAGACGGTTGCTTTTGCGGGTATTGGATTTTGAGTGCGATGAGCAAAACTAAAAAGCCGGCCAGAATGAGAATAAGGAGTCTTAAAGGCGACTTTTTCATTTTAGAATTTTGCATCCAGCAAAATTAAAATCAATAGAACCGGCAGATAGACAATGGAGTTTTGTAAAAGCAATCTGGCATCGGGAATCGTTTTCGTCGTCGCCAGTTTAAGCCCGGAAAGAAAAAATATCAGGCTTAAAATAATAGCGCCGGTCAGATAAATTTTACCTGACATCCCAATAATGAAGGGTAGTGCGGCGGTCAAAAGCATGAGAATCGAAAAAATGATAATCTGGCGAAAGGTGCTTTTCCCGTCGGGATCGACAACGGGAAGCATTTTAAGCCCGCCGCGTTTATAGTCTTCCCGGAACATCCAGGCAATGGAATAAAAATGGGGATGCTGCCAGATAAACAAAATGAGAAAAAGCACCCAGCCTCCGCAAGACAATTCACCCGTTGCGGCGGCCCACCCGCCTAAAGGCGGCAACGCCCCCGGAATAGCCCCGATTGTGGTATTAAGCCAGCTGAGCCGTTTTAAAGGCGTGTAAACCAGAACATATAAAAAGGCGGTCAAAAGACTTAAAAAGGATGTGAGCAGATTGACTTTCCAAAACAATAAAAAGACCCCTGCGAGAATAAGAATGATCCCGAAAAGCATGGCATCATGAGGGGCAATGGTGCCTTGCGGGATAGGCCGGTTGCGGGTGCGCAGCATTTTTTGGTCGATATCCCGTTCTAAATAATGGTTTAAGGCGGCGGCCCCGGCGCATACGAGACTGGTTCCCAGTAAAAGATAGGTCGCGACATTCCAGGCCCATCCTTTGGCTGCGCCGAGAAAATAACCCAGAGCGGTGGTCAATAGGACCATGGACAGAATACGCGGCTTGGTCAATTCAAAATAGCCGGAAATAATTTTTTTGGTATGTGAGTTCATTTTAGGAATTGAAAAGTATTTTTTTTAAAGGTTTAATCTGAACCGGAGCGGAGCGCAGGAATAAAAGCAAAGAACACGCCAAAATAACCGCCCCGGTCACGACGTGCAGGCTGGTCACATGGTATTCCTTGTGTGAAAGCACGGTTGTGATTCCTAAAGTTATTTGGAAAATCATTAAAATATTCAAAATATTAAGGGTTTGCCGCACACGGACGTTTTCACCCGACGCTGTCTTAAAAATAAAATTTATAAAAAATACCAGCCCCACGAGTATCAAGGCCGTAAAGCGGTGGATGAAATGGATCATCACATGGGCGAGTCCTACGGGCGGCAAATTCATATCAAAACGTTGTGCATTGATCGTGTAAAGCATGGTCAGATCAAAGCGCGGCAGCCACTCCCCTCCCATCGTCGGAAAATCGGGAATGGCCAAGCCGGAATGGGTATGACGCATGATAGCACCGAAAAACAATTGCAGATAAATAAAATAAATAAGGACCAAAGCGGCTAGCAATTTTTTTCGCTGCGGTAGATAAATTTCTTGAGAACGATTCTCTCGCTCGCGCGAAAAGCTGTAAGAAAGAAAAACTGTGATAAGCAAAAAAGTCTGCGCCAATATCCCGTGACTTACGGAAACCCATAGGGGTAAAAAGAATTTTACGGTTATCCCTCCGAGGATCCCTTGCGCCATCACGGTGCCTAAAGCGACAAAAGCCAAAACTTTCACCCAGCGGCGCTTTTCAAACCGGGTCGTCAAGATCGCTAAAACAAGAGTCAACAGGCCCACCGTACTCGCCACCAGCCGGTGTCCATGTTCATAAAATACTCCTCCGACCATGGGCGGGAAAGCCATCCCATAGGATAAAGGCCAGTCGGGTACGGCCAATCCCGAACCGGTGCTGGTCACAAGCCCCCCGGCAAAAATCAAAAAGACCGTGGCCGCACACGTCACTTTGGAAAGATGCCGCAAAATTAATTTTTTTCTTTCATCATTCATAAACGGCCATTTGTGTTGAGTTGATTAATTCCAGAAATCATCGCCGCTGCCGCTGGCGCTATTGGCCGCGGCTTGGTCACTGAGCCATTTGTCGAAATCGGCCTGGCTCTGCACGGTCACAAAACCGCGCATCCGGTAATGACCGATCCCGCAAAGCTGGGCGCAGGCGATTTCATATTGGCCGCTTCGGGTGGGAGTAAACCACAAAGGAATGCTCAAACTGGGAATGACATCCTGTTTAACACGCATATTGGGAATTCCAAAACTGTGGATGACATCCCGGCTTGTCAAATGAATGATAACCGGGCGGCCTATCGGAAGATATAGCTGGTTTATGGTGACAACATCATCTTTTCCTGTCGGGTCCGTGCGATCAAGAGCCAGAGGATTGGATTGTTTGTCGAAAAGTTTGGGGTCGCTTTTGCCGAATTTTCCGTCGGGCCCGGGATAATGCACGTTCCAGGCGAATTGCTCAGCGACGATCCGGATTTCCATTGTATCGGTGCGGGTGGGAAAGGTATTGATCTGTTTGGCCCAAAAAGGAATGGAAAAGCCGATCAGTAAGAAAGCTTCGAAAAGGGCCACGGCAATTTCGATATAGCTCGATGTGTGGCTCTGGATACCCAGATAGTTGGCATTGGGGTTTTTGCGTTTATTAAAACGGAACAAAACGAGAATGAAATAAATTCCCCAGCCGATAAAAAGAACAAGCATCAGAGCATGAACCAGATAAATGAGCAGGTCAATTTCCTGACCGTGAGCAGAAGCTACGGGCGTCAAAGGGAAAAGCTTTACAAAATCCATAATAAAATTTCCTTCATTTCCTTAAAGGGGCTTACGGTTGACTCATCGTCTGGCTGCGCTTTTGAAACCCCCAAATAAATTTTAAGAATGCCCCGAAGACAATAAACAAAGCCCCGAGCAAGGTGAACGCCGCCAGTTTGATTCCACTGGTCACGGATGTGCTGGGGTCTTTAAAACACATGCTGCAAGCCCAGACCGCAGGGGCCTTGAAAATGAGGGGAATTGCCAAAACACATATATAGATTTTTTTAAAGGACATCAATTTTTTACTTTCATTTTCCGGATAAAGGAAACGCAATAGATCGATAAAGCTACCGCCGCCGTAAAGGAGCCTGCGGCTGTCGCGCGTAACGCCGGTGTCGATGGCTGGCCGTAATTATTTAAAGCCCAGACCCCAAACCCAATTGACAAAATAATCGCCGCAATAATAAACACGATATGAAAATCTTTAAGGGACATGATGCGTCTCCGTTTCGCTGACCGGTTCGTGATGCTTTTCCTGATGATGAATTGTCCCGGTAATAGGATTGTGATGTTCAATGCTGGGTAAGGCCAGTTCGGCAATGGCGAAACAGGCTGTCAAAGCCAGGACCCCATAGAGAATGATCATTTTTTCGGAGATCAAATGCATAAAATATCCCGCGGCTAAAAAGACCTGCAGTGCGGCGATCAAAAGCGCACAAAAGACCGCAAACCCTAAAGGGAGATGCAAATAATAAATACCTACAGTGACAAGACTCAGCGAAACCAATCCTGCGAAGATCAGGTAATACCCCCGGATTTCCTTTTTTATTTCTTCAACCTTTGTTGCGTCCATAAACCCTCTTTATTGTCATTTTCTGATGACGGTCTTAAGTGCAAAGAAATGACCGCTCATTAAAGTAAATACAAAACGGGAAAAAGAAAAAGCCACACCAAATCGACAAAATGCCAGTACAATCCCGCAATCTCAATGCGATTGGTAAAACGTTCAGGATCGGTCTTCCACATCCGGCTGCCCGGCCCCCACAGATAGCTGTTGACAATGACTCCGCCAATAATATGACAGGCATGCAGACCGGTCAAGGTGAAGTAAACGGCCATGAAGGTGCTTTTTGAAGGAAACAGATGGTGCTGGAATTTCAGGCTGTATTCGTAAGCCTTAATCCCCAAAAAGGCCAGCGCCAAAAGAATTGTCACGCCCATATAAATTTTAAATTTGGGCAGATCCTTCATTCGCAAAGCGATCCAGGACAAGATAATGGTCAAGCTCGACGTGATAAGAAAGGTCGTGTTTAACGCTCCTAATGGAACGGAAAGAATGCTGGCTCCCCGCGGCCAATCCGTAGCCCCGACGCGCAGAAGAATGTAGGAAGAAAACAATGCGCCGAAAAGCATCACTTCCGACGCTAAAAAAAGCCAGATTCCGAGCTTGGCATTGTAAAGTCCCGTATCGGCGCGGGGTTTTACAATATAGGGAATTTCACCTGTCGACATTATCTTTCCTTTTTTATTTTTGTGTATCTGGGATTTTAATTTATATTTTTTCGCTGGCTTGCGGACTGAAATCTTTAGCTGCCCCCGGGACACTGTACTCGTAGGGTCCACGGTAAACTTTTAATTCATGATCGAAATTACCATGTCCGGGAATATTGGGCGCTTCCCATTCCAGCGTCGTCGCTTCCCAGGGATTTCGGGATGTGACTTTTTCTCCTTTAAAGATGCTGCCAAAAAAATTAATGATGAAAGGAATTTGGGCGATCGCCAGTCCCCACGCGCCGTAGGTGCTCAGTTTATTGAGGTGGAGAACTCCTTGCGCGAAATCATAGGATGCTCCGCCGTCATACAATCGCCGGGAAACACCGACCAAACCTTGGATAAACATCGGCATGAAAATGACGTTCATGCAAACCAAGGACGGCCAAAAGTGTAAATTTCCTAAAAATTCGTTCATTTTTCGGCCGGTTGCTTTTGGAAACCAAAAATAAATTCCTGCAAAAAGTGCAAAAATCGTTCCCGGGGCAACAATATAATGGAAATGGGCGATGACATAATAAGTGTCATGCAGAGGAATATCGCTCGCCGACAAACCTAAGGGAAGACCGGTCAAACCGCCGATTCCAAACATGGGCAGAAAAGCCAATGAAAAAAGCATGGGTGTATTGTAGCGGATTGAGCCGCCCCAGAGGGTCAAAAACAAATAGGAAAGAATGACTACCGAGGGAATGGAAATAATCATGGTCGTGGCCTGGAAGAAGGCGCTGATCGCGGTCCCCATCCCGGTTAAAAACATATGGTGGGCCCAGACGATAAACGACATAAATCCCAAAAAGATCAATGAATAGACCATTAAACGATAGCCGTTTAATGGTTTGCGGGTATTATTCACGATGATTTCTGTCACAATTCCCATGGCCGGTAAAATTAAAACATACACTTCCGGATGGGCGAGAAACCAAAACAAATGCTGCCATAAAAGAACGCTTCCCCCTCCGCTGATCGCCAAGGGCTGGCCGCTGACCATTAACCCGCTAGGCATAAAGAAACTGGTATGAAAAATCCGGTCCATTAACTGCATGACCCCGGCCGCTTCCAGCGGCGGAAAGGCCAACAGAAGTAAAAACCCCGTTACCAGCTGGGCCCAGACAAAAAATGGCAAACGAAAAAAGCTTAATCCGGGAGCGCGCAGTTGAAAAATAGTCGTGATCGTATTAACGGAACCCAAAAGAGATGATGTGATCAATAAAACCATACCGACGAGCCACCACGTTTGACCGGCCGTGGCGATATTGGCAAGAGGAGGATAGGATGTCCATCCCGAATTGGCCGCGCCTCCGGGTACAAAAAAACTGGCCAGCATCACTACCCCGCCTAAAAAAAAGGCCCAATAACTGGCCATATTCAATTTGGGAAAAGCCATGTCCGGGGCACCGATTTGCAAGGGCACGACATAATTTCCAAAAGCCCCTACCGCGAGAGGAACAACACCCAAAAAAACCATGATGGTGCCGTGCATGGCTCCCAGCTGATTATAAAATTCCGGGAGCATGACCCCTCCGGGCATGTTGGCTTCGCCAAACCATTTTCCAATCAGGGGAAGCTCCTGGCCGGGAAAGGCTAATTGCCAGCGCATCAAAAGCATGAGAAAAAAACCAAACAGTAAAAAGAACAAGGCGGTGATTCCATACTGAATGCCGATGATTTTATGGTCCTGGGAAAAAATATATTTTTGCCAAAACGGCATTTCGTGAGAATTAGCGGCGTGTGCGTCGGAAGACATTTTCTTTGGACCTCGCCTATTTGGTTTCTGCGGGGGCTAAAGGAGCGGCAGAAGCGTCAGACCCAGCACCGGGTTTTGCAAAAATAAAATCCACAGTTTTTGTTTCGTCCGCGCCTACGGTGACCTTGAGTGTTTTGGTGCCGAGCTTCTCATGCCACGCGGCAATTTCATAAGTTCCGGCCGGCAGATTGGCAATGGTAAAGGTTCCTTCTTTTGGCGTTGTCGCAAAGTAAGGATTGTCCATGACCGATATCCAAGCCCCCATCCACGGATGGACATCACACTTCATGGGGAACATGGATTCGGGTTTATCAAAAGTCTTGCTGACTTCCGCGCGGAATTTTGGCATGGCGAGATTAAACTCAGGATTAACCTTGCTCATGGCATGCACATTGTGCAATGTGCCGTCGGGATTTAAAATTTTTAATGTCTGTCCAGCCATAACGCCTGCGACATGCGGAGAATATTCACAGCCTTTTTGATCAATGACGACGGGTTCGCTTGCGGGAGGATATTCCTTTTTATCATAGCCGCTTTTTATGGAAACAAAAACATTGCCCAAGGTATTTCCCTCTCCTAGAACGAGAGTCTGCGGGTAGACCGGCCCGTTGTGGTGGGTTACGCAAATGGGATCAGCGTCCATTTTAATTTCTTTAAATTTGGGGACCGGCCCGTCATATTTGACTGTTCCGGTTATGGTGGCACTGAAGGCCGCGGTGCTTAAATTCATCAAGCCGGTGGCAATAAGGCCGAGTAACAGTTTCTTTGTCTTATTCATCTAAAGCTCCTTTATATTGAGTGGGAAATTATTTCAAAATGAATACCGCTAAATTACACCAAGGGATTTACTTTGTCAAGAAGTGGGAGGATTATTTCAGATGAAAATTAACTTGCGGCATTGATGGCCAGATCCGGTTCACGGCCCGGTTCTTTGGGCGCTTGACCTAAAAAGATGGGCAAGTTCTCGGCGGTGATGGGCACGATATTAATGATGACGGGAAAAAGTCCATCAATGTGGATCTGTTCTAAATTCTGCTGAAGTAAAGGCAAGGGGACACCCTTCCCGTTGCGTTTGATTTGCAGATTCATGTTGGTGGGATCAAAATCAATACCGCCCGGTGCGACGGGAGTTAAGGCTACGGCGGGGTTTAAAGCCGATTCGTTGTCAAAAGATGCAGAGGCGCGGGGGGAATCTGCTTTTGTTTGTTCCTGATGTATTGAGCTTGATGAGGATTTAGATTCACTCATACGAAGATTTCTCCACAATGGACTTGTTGAAATCTGCTGAAAGGACAGGCTGGTCAATAAGTTCGAGACTTGATCAAGAGTTAATTGAAATTGCAAGGCAAGTTCAAGCTTGTTCTGATCAATTTGAGCCATATATTTTAATGATTGCAAATAGGCCGTGGCTTCAAGAATTCTATTCGTATTTTCATCATCCGGGACAGTGTTGCCTTTCCCGACGGCGATATAAGCGGAAAGCCGTTTTAAAGTCTTGTTTAATTCCGCTTTCAATGTTGGCCCGGCAACGCCATTTTCAAACCCAAGGGCTGTGAGAGAATCAGCAATATCTTTTTCTGTTAATAGCGCAGGAGAGTCCGGGACTTTGAGGGTCCGCAAATGTTTGATTAATGCCGGATCAAGTTTATTGTCACCAACCGCTGCAAGGGACTTATCTTCAAGGTAAATATAATAGCCTTCATAAAGGATGACTCGTAGAATCAAATTGAAAATAGCATCTTTCTGCGCACTTTCACTACGAAGCGCGGTAGACGATCTTTTCAAAATGGCCCAAAGTGTGTCCGCTGTCAGAGTGACATTTTGTCGTTCAAGCTGGGCTTGGTGTTGTCGTTCTGCAATCCATTCATCGGGGACGGTAACTCCAGGTCCGGAAAAATAATCCTCTTCCCCGGAGCGGCTGTGGGCGCGTTCTTGCGTAAATTGGATCAATTTGTGATAAGTCCAGGAGTTCAACTTATCTCCGGTGAAAACGCTTCTAGCAAATTCGCGTTCTGAATAACCCGTTTCGTTTATAAATTGCGTACGTTCCTGTGGCGTTAAAACCGCAAAGGCCGTTCTCACCAGCATCGCTAAAGCCCGATTGTATTTTTGATTGTCTCGTTTATTATTCAGCACGGTTATATAATCAAAAATGTGTCCAAAGTTTTTATAATTTTCTCTTAAAAAAGATTTTATATTCTCAAGGCTGCCTTGAGAATAGGCTTGTGAAAGCATGTTTTCAAAGAGAGTGGCTACTCTTTCAAATTTCTCTTTATCATTGAGGGAAATGGAATTTCGGAAATGTTTTTTAACAACCGTATCCGTTAAGCCGGCCAAAGTTAGCGCTACACCTTCCACCTGAGCTTCCTTAAATGCCGCGACGGCCTTATTAAATGCGGCTCTTGCGGCGGCGGGTTCCAAATGCAGCGAGGTGTAAAACGCGGGCATAGTCACTTCCATCGAGTCGAAAGAAACGCCGTAGGGAACAATGGATCCTTTGGCCAGCATTTGAAGATAGTTTGCCTTCATCTCTTTTAAGCGATTGACAAGATCCGTCATAGTCGTAATGTTGGCTGTTTTAAAATATTGGCTATCAGGGCTAAGTAAATGATATAAACCTAAGGAATCGGCTAATTGGTAATTCCTGGGTTGGGGTTCAATCTCGGGCGCAATGTAATGCTGTTGAAAGGTAGAAAATAAATCTTGGATCATTAAGGCCGTAAGTCCACTTATCGATTTTCTTAGTTCTACTGGAAAGTCGTTTGCGAGTGAGCCGCTCGAATGAGCAGACAAAACTTTACTTTGATGGAAATTCATGATCATAAAACCCGTAATATTTTTATCCTGATCAAGATGAACGCGAATATTATCCCTTGTAATATTTTGCGGCAGAACACCCCGCTCGTGAATCTTAGCGTAGGTTTCAGCCAATAAAATATATTTATCCAGCCAATAACCAACCTCAAACTTATGCTGTTTTTGTGGATCTGCAAATATATAATCAAAAAGGGTATTATTCGGCAGGGTTTGGATTTTTAAATAAGGCGCTTTTGTTCGCAGTAGGGCTGCAACTTTATTTTTCGGCGGCTGGACCTTCCCCTGCTCGAGGGGTATAGGGACAATTCCTTGCTCAACCAATTCTCTATCCGAAGTTAAGCGGGCGTAGGCTTGGACTTCGGTCGCAAAAGCAACAGGGTCATACCCGATAATATATACACTTTCGGTCCCATTATTTTCTGGTTGGAAATAAACTGTTCGCTGTGTAGCGGGTTGCATACTAAAACCATAGTCGAGGTGCATGTTCATTCCGTCTAAATCCAGTGGTGTTGAAGCTGTGGGCACATTACTCAAAAGCGAGCTGGAAGCCGCATCATCACCGGAAAAGGCGGAGCCCCCTTTTTTGTCAAGTTGCGAAGAATCATGGGGACGGTTTCGCATAGCGTGATTCCCCGCGAGGATCAAAGTTTTTTTAAAGAAAGTGGCAACGGATTCTCTTGAAACAGCAAAATTTAAATTGGTCAGGAGTCCCAGTGCCGCGGTCAAGGGAATCTTAATTGAAGGCTGCTCGCTTGATAGCAGCATAAAAATGTCTTCTTGCGTACTCCTTTTCTCCTTACTTAAATTAAAATAGCGTACAACAAAGGCAAAAAAGGCCGCCATTGTTTCTGGATTTTCTTGAATGGATTGGGTCAATTCATCGACATTCACTCTCAAGAATTGGAGGTCTCTTTGGATGAGGAGATTTTGCACGCGCGCCTGTGAGGCTTTAAGCTCAGTCGTTAAAAGTACAGAATCAGATTTTTTGTCTTCTGTGATTGAATTATAAATTCCTGCAACAAATGGAAGGAGAGTCATATTGGCATGCGGCTCATCGTACCAAAATTGCTGTATATACTGTTCTCTATTTATTTGTACTGTTTCTACTAGAAAAATAAGTTTAGTCATCATCGCAACATATTCTTCATAAATATCAGTTTGAGCTATTGTTTCTGCCAGCAGTCGCTCTTGTTGCATTGCCGGCCCCAATTTTTCACTTTCCCCCATACGATTCTCTCCTAAATCCCAGGCCGGATCAGGGGCAAGCTTACGCCACAGGCTTGTCCCGGAAATTGGTCTAAAATTGTCTTGTATAAGTAAGCTGTTCATTCGGGGCGCAAGAGGGATTTGTAAGTCGGTACTTAATTGCGCTGGATTTATGATCTCCCCATACTTTAGCTTTTCTAAGCTGGACACAAAGGGACCCGCTGTATTATTAAGGTAAGAAAGTATACCTGAGGAGCTTGAGGCGGATTGAGTTCCTTCTTGTCTGGCGCCTGCTTCTAAAACCGACACTTCATCGGGTGTTCCCAATTGCACTCTGGCATCCAGTTTCCCCGAACTTAGAACGGGCTGCATACTTAAAGAAGATGAAGCCTTTCTTGAAAATTGTCCGGCTTGAAAAACCATGAATGTTCCCCCGGAAAAATACTTGCGCGCAATCATCTCCCCTGTTGCCGGGTCCTCTTCTTCTTTAATTAAGTTGTAAGCCCCCTTCTTGAAAGCGGCGAGATATTGCTCATAAATCCTTTGTTTCATTTCTTTATCATCGGTCGTTACACCCACGACCTTGCTTTGGTCCGCATAAATCTTGCCCAACAAACTTTCTTTGAGCGCTTGCTTAAACCATGTGGCTAAAATAACGGAATTGTAAACCTGCCGCACTCCGGCAAAATTCTTTCCTTCATTGATTTCCTTTTCAATGGAAGGAAGAATGGTCGAACGAAAAATGAGGGACTGTCCCCGATTTGTTGGGGACTGTCCCTCATTTTCGCGGGAATTGTGTTCAGAAAAAGGGGCAGTCCCTTTTTCATACTCCTCCTGCATCATGACCTTTAGGCGCTTTTCACCGATGACGACAATATTTCCGTTTTCTAAAACTTCCGCTTTCTGCGGAACAATCCACACCTTGCTTAAAGTGCTGGCTTCGACATTGTCTTGTCCGGCTTGGGCGCGGACCTTGGTCCAAAATTCTTGCCCGAGCTTTTCCTCAGGGTTGGTCAAAGACGAGGCCAATTGCTTTAAAACATAATCCTGTTCTAACATGGTTTTGCCCATGATGGTTTGTCCTAAAGCGTCGGGAATGATCCGGTCTTTTTCGTAAGGAGACAAATTGACCCAGGAATCTTTATCGGGAATAGTCAGCGCGGCCAAAAAATATTTGACCAGCTTTTCGGTTTCGCTTTTGAGCTCGTCGGATGAGAGTTTGTTCTGGCCTTGATCGACGATAAAATCAAAAAGAAAAGGATTTTCGGGATGGATCTTTAAACCGACAAGAATGAGCGGCTGAAAACCAGCGACCGAGGACGGAGCGGCTAGCGGCAAAACCTGCGCTCCAGCGGGGGAAACGATGAGTGAGGTCACAAAGGCCGTTAAAATGAGCGAGCTCACTAATTTTCTCAAGCGGCCGCCTGGTTTGGGGTAATAAAGTTTTTTCACACTTCTTCCTTAAAAAATAATCCTTAATTTGAGAATGAAATTTATAAATTGGAAAAGATAACAAGCAGAGAATACAGATAAACTACATAGTAAAACTATATATGAGAATTAGGGAAAAGGCAATTATCTTTGTTTAAGGGGTGATATACCATATTGGTGTAAATTTTTTGTCATTCACGAGAGAACGGCAGTTAGGCTCTATGTGGGAGGAATCCACGTTCTAAGAATAGATATTCACTAAAAAATTGCGGGGATGACAGAAAATAAAGTGGGACTTTTATGAGTTGTTGGAATGAACTTTGATGATTTTAGATTGAGCCAGGAAGAAATATAGTTTGACATAATTTTTAAGAGTATTTTGTTCTCAATCTACTTTAAAAACTTTTCTATGGTCTCCAGAAGCAGGTCAGAGCTATAGGGTTTTGGGATATAGGCATCGGCGCCGCAGCATTCGGCAATTTTCTTATCGGCGTATTTGATCTTAGCGGTCAACATTAAAATGGGAATATGTGACAATTCCCGGTCTTGCTTGATTTGATTGCATACTTCATACCCGCTTTTCAGGGGCATCATAATATCGAGAACAATCAGGTCGGGCTTCTCCGATCTGATTTTATCTAAAGCTTCCTGCCCATCATAGGCAGACAGGACTTCATAATCCTTAAGTTCAAGCCGGTTTCTTACCAGATCAACAACATCCCTTTCATCATCAGCAATTAATATTCGCGGTTTCATAGGGGCCTCCTTGATCATTTTTTACGCACGCGGCGATGGCTTCTAATAATTGTTGTGGTTTAAAGGGTTTACAAATAAAGGTTTTTATGCCCAGGCTGTGGATCATATCCTCGGTTTGGGTGCGGGCTGTTAAAACTAAAATCGGTATCGTGTTCATCCCTTCCTGCCAACGTGTTTCGCGGGCAAACTGATAACCATCCATGACCGGCATCATCATATCTAAAACGATAGCATCCGGTTTGTGTTCATTGGCCATGGCCCAGGCTTCAACACCATTGGACGCTTTCCAAACATCATATCCATTAGCCTTGAGCCGCGATTCTAATAAGTCACGTAAGGAAGGGTCATCATCCACAACCAATATTCGCTTCATATCGCACCTCACTTTTATTGTATGTTCAATAGTTAAAATGTCCATAATCTAGAAGAATATCTTCACTCTTATTTGATCCCCTTTTGTAAACAACCGAAAATTCAATGGCTTTAGGGATGTTGTCATTTGCGGGAAGTAATCGAGTAGGAGGTAGATGATTATTTCATCTCCCGACCTCTCACACCACCGTACGTACCGTTCGGTATACGGCGGTTCATCAAAATTAATGAGACA
>JANPFV010000106.1:0-64068 GCA_031423615.1 Candidatus Omnitrophota bacterium | reverse complement strand
GCATTTCCAGGAATATTCTTCTAATTTTTTAATCGTCGGATGCGTCCCGCACAAAGGACACTCCGGGTCTTTTTTAATTTTTACTTCGCGCCAAAAAGCGGACAAAGCGTCAAAAATAAGCAGGCGGCCTAAGAGCGGTTCTCCTATCCCGCAAATTCCCTTGATCGCTTCATTGGCTTGCATCAAGCCGATGATGCCGGGAATAACGCCAATGACGCCGGCTTGCGCACAGGACGGCATTTCTTCTGGTAACGGCATTTCGCGAAAGATACAGCGGTAACAGGGACCGTTTATGCCAAAAACACTGACCTGGCCTTCAAATTGAAACACCCCGCCAAAAATAAAATTCTTTTTTAAAAAGAAACACGCATCATTAATTAAATAGCGGGAAGGAAGGTTGTCTGTCCCGTCGATGACCACATCATAATCGCCGATTATGGAAAGTGCGTTTTGTACAGTCAATCGACCTTGATAGGGGACAATTTTTACGTCGGGGTTGATCTGGGCTAATTTTTCCGCGGCTGAAATGACTTTAGGCTTGTCGATGTCGGGAGTAAAATGCAAAATTTGCCGGTGCAAATTAGAAAGAGAGACTGTGTCGGGATCAATCAAGCCGATTGTGCCCACACCTGCGGCGGTCAGATAAATCGCCGGCGCCGAGCCCAAACCTCCGGCTCCGACGAAAAGAACTCGGGACTTTTTTAATTTGGCCTGACCGTCTAACCCCACGGGGGGCAGAATAGTCTGGCGGCTGTAACGGATTTTTTCTGATGGGGAGAATTGTGCATCCATAATGTGTTTATTGTAATAATAAAATTAAAAATTGATAGTCAAAATTATTGTGGATATAATTACCTCGTCTTTTAATTTTAAACGGAGGCGGCCATGAGTAAAGTCCGAGTTTTGGTTGGAACCAAGAAAGGCGCCTTCATTCTCACCTCTGACGCTCTTCGTAAGCAGTGGAAAGTCGATGGGCCGCATTTCGCCGGATGGGAAATTTATCATCTCAAAGGTTCTCCGATTGACCCTCAGCGCATTTACGTCTCGCAAACAAGCGGCTGGTTCGGACAGATCATCCAACGTTCCGACGACGGCGGAAAAAGCTGGCACCAGCCCGGAACACCGTCCGGGAAGACCGCCACAACTCCCGAAGGCAGGACTCTCGGGGAAAGCAATAAATTCGTTTATGACACAGCAAAAAAAACAGGAAGAGCTTTAACAACCCACCAGTGGTATGACGGCACCCAGCATCCCTGGGAATTTAAGCGTATCTGGCATTTGGAACCCTCGCTCACGGATCCTGATTTGGTTTACGCCGGAGCAGAAGACGCGGCCCTGTTCGTTTCCAAAGACGGGGGAAAAAATTGGAAAGAACTTTCAGGCCTGCGCGGCCATAAATCCGGCAAAGAATGGATGCCCGGCGCGGGCGGCATGGGTCTGCACACCATTTTGCTCGACCCTAAAAATCCTAACCGTATGTTTATTGCCATTTCCGCGGCCGGAGCATTCCGCACGGATGATGCCGGAAAAACGTGGATGCCTATTAATCGCGGATTAAAATCACAATTTATGCCGGATCCAGAAGCCCAAGTCGGACACTGTGTTCACCGTATCGCTTTTCACCCGTCGAAGCCGGATGTTTTGTATATGCAAAAACACTGGGACGTCATGCGCAGTGACAACGGCGGAGAAAGCTGGCACGAAATCAGCGGCAATCTGCCGACGGATTTTGGGTTTCCCATTGAAGTTCATGCCCACGACCCCAAAACCGTTTACGTTGTTCCTATCAAAAGTGACTCGGAACATTTTCCGCCCGAAGGCAAGCTCCGCGTCTATCGCAGCAAGACCGGAGGAAACGAATGGGAAGCGCTTACCAAAGGCTTGCCGCAAAAAGATTGTTACGTCAATATTCTGCGCGATGCATCATCCGTTGATACACTGGATGATTGCGGAATTTATTTTGGAACAACCGGCGGGCAAGTTTATGTTTCCCCAAACGGCGGTGACAGCTGGGAAACCATTGTCCACGATCTTCCCGCTGTTTTATCCGTTGAGGCTCAAGTGTTCAAATGATCCGCGTCGTTTTACCAGCACATCTTCAGACATTAGCGGCTATCCAAGGGGAAGTTACGCTCGACGTCAAAGGCAAGCTCACTATCCAAACGCTTCTTGATGCGCTCGAAATGAAATATCCGATGTTGCGCGGCACAATCCGCGAGCATGTGACTCTCAAGCGCCGTCCTTTTTTGCGTTATTTTGCTTGTCAGGAAGATTTTTCGCTCGAATCTCCCGACACGTCCCTACCTGACGCTGTCGCATTCGGCAAAGAACCTTTCCTCGTCGTAGGATCAGTGGCGGGAGGATGAGAGGGAATGGAATTTGTTTTTTAGATTGATCAGATGCGTTGTGATCATCACAATTGAAAGTCGGATGTATGAAAATTTTACTGCCCGCAATACTCAAAATAAAGATAAATCGGTCTTCCGAAATCACTGAATCTCAAATCATTGCGGCTATCAGAGACAAGGACGCTGAAGAGATTATTGAATTTATCGGCAGAACGATTCGGGTCTACACAAAAAAAGATTCATTGGGGTCGAAACCATTTTATTGGCTCATTGAGGCCCATGACTATGATGACGATACGTTGCTGGTTGCCGCAGCATTTAAGATTTATCCCAATATTATGATCGCGAATATAGACCGATTATCACCATTGAAGCTCCTTGCTGCGTTTGTGGAGAAGTTCGGCTCCGTGTTGAAGGCAGGAGAGAAGCGAAAAAAATTCTTTATAAAGGAAGAGCTCATTATTGCCCGCGATTCTCCGCAGATCATGTGCGATGATTTTACAAACTCCTTAGAATACACCAAATGTTGTTGGGATTGGCTTACCGTGATAAATGATGAGCAATTGAAGATGGAAATCGCTCTTGCTTACTGTATCGAGGATGCAAAAGTAAGAACTTAATTTGAATAAAGAGGAAACGCGTGCAACGTCTTGCTTCGCTATTTTAAAGCCTATGCTATAGCAGAACGTTTTGGCTCCGCTTGATTAGGCCCAATTTTTTTCACACGGCCATGAGGGAGGGCCACAAACTCAAGTATCCGGATAGTTGGTATGTTTACTTTAGCCCCAAATTTCTTAGTATGTTTTCTGTTGGATACTTAGTTGTTTTGGATAAGAAAAGCGGCGCCATTCAATACACTCATGATAATAATGCTTTGGCAGAATTTGGCAAAGTTGTCATGACGCAAACTCTTGAGCCTGCCGTCGCCAGCCTATCATTGATCAGTTTGTATTATGGGGCCAAGAAAGAAATGCCCCAAAATGTTGAACAGTTAAAAGAATTTATTGCTCAACTTCCCGAGGATAAAAGAAAAGGGCAGGAGATTTTTGAGGGGGCCCGGATCGAAAGGATCACCTCAAAGAAAATAAAATTGATGTACGCATCGCATGCTCAACAAAACCTTGCTAGTGACGATCCACTGGATTTTCTGAAAACGTTTAATATGATGGATGGATATGAAATGGAGATTGTCATGAAAGACGGCAAAGAGACTATCGATATTCATGGTTTTAAGAAATAAATAAGTAGGGACAGACCCTACTTATTCCTTGCCCGAGTTCTAGGGGAACAAGCAAATATTCACCGGATCTGTCGCCTAGGATAGATTTTTTGCTCTCCGTGGTCCGTCATGATAATGTTGCCGTAGAGATTTTTTTATAGTTTTATCCCGGCGTGGGTTCTTTGCGGAGGAGATGGGTTTATGCCGACAAATAAAAGTTTGAATAATTCTGATCGTAAATATTTGCTGGATTTTTTTGATCATGCGCCCATCGGATTTCATGCGTTCGGACCAGACCGCAAAATCATCGACATAAACAAGACCGAATTGGATATGCTGGGCTACCGCAAAGAAGAAATTGTAGGGAAAAAAAGCTGGTCAGATCTTATTATTCCGGCGGAAGCTGTTCGGTTTGAACAGCATTGGCAAAAAATCAATACCGCAGGAGAGATCCGGAATTTAAATTATACCATGGTCACCAAAAGTGGCCGGCAGGTCCACGTTTTGCTGAATGCTTCGGCGCGGTTTGACAAGGCGGGAAAACTGATCAATACGCGGGGGAGTGTTGTGGATATTACGGAACGCTACCAAATGGCACGCACCTTGTGGCTTACGAAACAAAAACTCGGCCGGCAAAAGCTGGCCGTGGAAAAAAACAATGCGGTCCTTTTTGGTTGGCTCGATCGACGGGATGTCGAGAAGCGTCAGTTGCGGGACAGTATTCAGAAAAATCTTGAACAAACCGTGTGGCCATTGCTGGAGCGCTTAAAGCGGGACGGAACAGCTTTGGACCGGCGAAATGTTTTGCTTTTGGAAAAATCCCTGCGAGACATTGCCGATGATTTTTCCGTAAAATTGACCGACAAAAAGTGGCGGTTATCCTCCCGGGAGATTGAGATTTGCAAAATGTTAAAAAATGGCCTGACGACCAAGGACATGGCTGATCTTTTATCCACCTCGGTGCGGACTGTTGAGCATCATCGAAATCATATCCGCAAGAAAATGGGAATTGCTAAGCGCGGCATTGATCTGGGGGAATATTTGCGCATTTATTTCTTTCCCTGATCCTACCTACAAAATTAGGTATTGACGCTGTCGAAGGAATGTTTTATAAAGAAACAATCATGGAACCTTAGGCAGTGTTGTCATAAGGTTGTTTCGCGGAAGAAACAGATAAAGGACTTTGATGCCCTGAACCGACGCATTGGCAGTACGCGTGGCTCAGGGATTTTTTATGGGTGGTTCTTGGGCATTGACGCCCCATTTTCCCGTCGGATGAGCGGGAAGGTGGGGTTTTTCTGTTTTAAGGAGAATGAAAATGATAAATATGACTAAGAAAAAAATCGTGGTGATCGGCAATGGCATGGCCGGGGCAAGGGTGGTAGAAGAAATTATCGGAAGAACGCCGGGCCAATTTGACTTTGTCATGTTCGGGGCCGAGCCTTACGGCAATTATAATCGTATTTTGTTGAGCAATGTGCTTAATCAAACCCAGGAGGCCGGTGATATTTTTATTAATCCTTTGAGTTGGTATCAAGAAAATAATATTGTTCTACACGCCGGTGTCAAAGCGGTCAAAATCAACACGCAAGAGCAAATCGTGACGGGTCGGCCGCTGCAGCCGCGGGCCGCAGCTTATGCGGTCCATGATGACAATGCTTTTGTAATCAAAGATATTAAAGAAACCTATGACTATTTGATTATGGCCACCGGTTCGCGTCCTTTTGTGCCGCCCATGGAAGGATTTTCCGGCGAGGGAACGTTTTTATTTCGCACCATTGATGATTGTGATCATATCGCCGCTTATGCCAAACAATGCCGCCGGGCGGTGGTCATCGGCGGCGGATTGTTGGGACTGGAGGCCGCGCGCGGGCTTATGACCCATCATTTGGAAGTGACCATTGTTGAAGCCGCACCACAGTTGATGCCCGCTCAACTGGATGTCGAATCCAGCCAGATTTTAAAACGGACTATGGAAGGCATGGGCTTAACCGTTTTGACCGACCGCAAGACCGCAAAAATCCATAAGGTTGACGGAAAAGTCCATTCGCTTATTTTTTCCGACGGATCAACGATACCGGCGGACATGGTCGTCGTCAGCGCCGGGATTCGCCCGATTATAGAAGTCGCCCAGGACAGTGGAATAAAAGTCAACAAAGGGATTGTCTGTGATGATCAAATGCGGACCAATGATCCCCATATTTTTTCAGTAGGGGAATGTGTTGAGCACCGCGGGAAACTTTATGGGCTAATCGAGCCGATTTGGGCGCAGGCGAGGGTTGTTGCGGATGTGATCAGCGGATTTAATCCACAGGCCGCTTATGGGGGTTCCAAAATCGGGACAAAACTCAAAGTGATGGGAGTCGATTTAATGTCTTTGGGTGAGAAAGAGGCTGGTGCTGACACCGATGAGGTCGTTGTTTACCGCGAGCCTCATCGGGGGATTTATAAAAAATTGATCATCCGCGACAATAAATTGCATGGTGCGATTTTGCTGGGAGATGCGGCTGCGGCGGATGTTTTGATCCAGATGTTTTTAAATGAGCAAGCGGTGGCTGAGAATCGTTCTGAACTTTTATTTGGTGAAGTTAAAGGCACCGCATTTATTCAAGTCGCGGATTTGCCGGATCATGCCCAGGTTTGTAATTGTAACGGAGTTGTGAAAGGTAAAATTCTCAATGCGATCGATAGCGGGTGTGAAACTGTCGCCAGCGTCGGGGCAAGAACAAAAGCGGGGAAGGGTTGCGGGTCTTGCCGGGGTTTGATTGCCCAGATTATTGAAAGCAAATTAGGAAAAGTTTCTTATGACCCCAGCGAACATTATTATGCCCCCGGGATTCCCTTGGAAAAATCCCAGTTGGTTGCGGAAATCAAAGTCCGAAATTTAAAGTCGGTCAGCGCGATTTTTGCGGAATTGGCCGAAGGCAAGGAAGACACCGACAGTAAGGTGGGATTGGCCTCTTTGTTGAAAACCATTTGGCCCAAGGACTATGAGGATCAGCGCGACGCGCGTTTTATTAATGATCGCGTGCACGCCAATATTCAAAAGGACGGGACTTTTTCGGTCGTGCCGCGGATTTACGGCGGGGTCACAACACCCCAAGAATTGATGGCGATTGCTCAGGCGGCGGTCAAATATCAGGTCAAGATGGTCAAAATCACCGGCGGCCAGCGCATTGACCTCCTCGGTGTCAAGAAGGAAGACTTGCCAAATATTTGGAAAGACCTCGGGATGCCCAGCGGACATGCGTATACAAAATCTTTTCGCACGTGCAAGAGTTGCGTAGGAACAGATTTTTGTCGTTATGGTTTGGGCGATGCGATTGCGCTGGCGCAAAAAATAGAGCATCGTTTTCAGGGGATCGAATCTCCCCACAAAATGAAATTAGCAACAGCGGGTTGTCCGCGCAACTGTTCTGAGGCTTATGTGAAAGACATTGGCGCGGTGGCCATTGAAGGCGGTTTTTGGGAAATTTATATCGGCGGAGCGGCCGGAGCCACGGTGCGCAAAGGCGATCTGCTGTGCACCGTCGACAGCCACGAGCAAGCGCTCAAAATCATCGGCCGCTTTATTCAGTATTACCGCGAGCATGGCAAATATTTGGAGCGGACCTATGGTTTTGCCGAGCGGATCGGCATTGATGTTTTAAAAGGAATTCTGATTGAAGATTCATTGGGAATTTGCAGTCAGCTTGACCACCGTATTCAGGAAGCGGTAGACGCTTATAAGGACCCTTGGAAGGAAGCTGATGTTCCGGTTGATCCGGCGCAGTTTGCGGGACCGCAGTTGATTAAAACTTTACAAGAGGCGGAAAACAATGGGTGACACGATGTCCAAACCCAGGGCTGTTGATTTGGGGGCTATTGAGCAATTTCCCGTCGGGCAAGGGTGGCGTTTTGTGATCAATGACCAGGTCATTGCTGTTTTTCGCGCCCGCGATGGAAAAGTTTTTGCCGTCGAAGACCGCTGTCCCCACCGGCAGGGACCGCTTTCCGACGGAATCATAGGCGACGGCCACGTGGTTTGTCCCTTGCATGGTCATAAATTCGACCTTGAAACCGGCCAAGGCGGCGAAGGGCATGAATGTGTCCATGTTTTTAAAGCCTGGGTTTTAGAAGGAAAAATGATGGTGGAATGCAGGGCGTTAAAGATCTCTAAAGACAATCAACAGGAGTAGCCTATGTCCGGTCAAAAAGCGCTGCGGGTCAATTTATGGGATTTCAAATCCGTTGCGATGAGGACTTTTCATCTGACGTGGTTTGCGTTTTTTTTAAGTTTTTTCGGTTGGTTTGCTATCGCGCCCTTGATGCCCTTGGTCCGTGACGATTTGGGCTTAACGAAAACCCAAATCGGTAATACCATGATCGCTTCGGTTGCGATCACCATTGTCGTGCGTTTGCTGATGGGATGGTTATGTGACCGGATCGGCGCCCGACGAGCATATACAACTCTTTTATTGCTGGGATCCATGCCTATCATGGGGATTGGTTTGGCACACAATTATGAAAGTTTTCTTCTGTTTCGTTTGGCCATCGGGGCCATCGGCGCTTCGTTTGTGATCACGCAGTATCATACTTCGGTGATGTTTGCTCCCAATTGCGTGGGCACGGCCAATGGCGCGGCTGCGGGATGGGGAAACATGGGCGGCGGCATGACGCAGATGATGATGCCGTTGATTTTGACGGGGATGTTAAATTTAGGGATCAATCATTTTTGGGGCTGGCGATTGAGCATGATGATTCCTGGGATCCTACTTTTTGTTATGGGAATCGTTTATTATCGGGGCACGAAAGATTTTCCCGAGGGAAATATTGAGGAATTGCGAGCACAGGGAAAAATGCCGTCTAAGGCTGCGGCCAAAGGTTCATTTCGTGAAGCCCTAAAAGACCGACGGGTCTGGGCTTTATTTTTTATTTACGCCGCAAGTTTTGGAGTGGAGTTGACAATCAATAATATGGCGGCTCTTTATTATACGGACAGGTTTTCTTTATCGATCACCGCGGCGGGTTTGGTCGCCGGGATTTTCGGTATGATGAATCTTTTTGCCCGCGCTTTAGGCGGGATTATTTCGGATTTTTGTGCCCGCAAGTGGGGACTGAAAGCCAGGGTTCAGTTTTTGGGAATTTCGTTATTTGTGGGAGGCTTGGCGCTGATGGTTTTTTCGCAGATGACCATTCTTCCGGCGGCGATCGCCATGATGATGGTTTTTGCCCTGTTTATTAAAATGGCCAATGGCGCGACATATTCCGTGGTCCCTTTTCTTAAGCCCAAAGCCATCGGGGCGGTGGCCGGGATCATTGGCGCCGGCGGAAATGTGGGAGGGGTTTTATTTGGTTTTTTATTTCGTAGCGATGCGATGAGTTATGGTCAAGGGCTTTTTTATCTGGGCATGATTGTCAGTATTATTTCTTTTGCGGTTTGGCTGGTTAAGTTTTCATTGCAAGAAGAAAATGAAACCAAGCAGGCTTTTGCGGCGGCGGGGTCATTAAGCCACCGTCTTAAAGTCATTACACCAACCGTCGCTGTTTCATCATGATCAAGCAAAATTCAATGGACGATTTTTTAAA
The DNA here is from genome assembly GCA_031423615.1 of Candidatus Omnitrophota bacterium. Classification (GTDB taxonomy): domain Bacteria; phylum Omnitrophota; class Gorgyraeia; order Zapsychrales; family JANLHA01; genus JADLGJ01. The sequence goes on along the minus strand of JANPFV010000106.1, from coordinate 54,933 downwards.
AGAGCAGCAGGATCTAAGTGCAGTAGAAAAATTTTCTATAGCCCATGATTTAAAGCAACTGCCCGCAGCGCAGAGTCTTTATAAGGAATTGATTCCCAAAACAACTCCCGGCCCGGGGCAGCAGTATGCGTTTGAAGTAAATTTGGACCAATGTTCGGGATGTAAGGCTTGCATCACGGCCTGTCATAATGAAAATGGCCTCGATGAAGATGAAATCTGGCGTTCCGTCGGGCAAATTCACGGCGGGACCACCCAATCTCCGGTCATTCAGCATATCACGACCGCCTGTCATCACTGTCTTGATCCCGCATGTTTGAACGGCTGTCCGGTCAATGCGTATGAAAAAGATACTGCGACGGGAATTGTAAAACATTTGGATGATCAATGTATCGGTTGTCAGTACTGCACCTTTACCTGCGCTTATGATGTTCCCAAATATCATAAGAAAAAAGGTATTGTGCACAAATGCGATATGTGTATCAGCCGCTTGAACGTCGGCGAAGCTCCGGCTTGTGTTCGCGCTTGTCCTACGGCGGCGATTCGGGTTACGTTGGTTGATGTTCAGGCGGTTAGAAATGACCCAAATCACTTTGTGCAAATTCCGGATGCACCGGATTCCCGGTACAGTTTACCGACCACCCGTTATTTGCGAAAAGAAAAATTCCCGGAGAATATGGAGTCCAATGATTCGTACACCGTTACCCCAGAACATTCGCATAGTCCTTTGATTGTGATGTTGGTTTTGACCCAGTTTTCCGTCGGGGCTTTTGGAGCGGGATTGTTTTTGCGGCATGTTCTCGCTGATCCCATCCGCGTTAAGATGATTTCGTATCATGCTCTGATGGCCTTGGTTGTCGGGGTGATGGCCTTGGGGGTCAGTGTGTTTCATTTGGGACGGCCGTTGTATGCTTTTCGCGCGGTGCTGGGATTGAGAAAATCGTGGTTAAGCCGCGAGATTGTGGTCTTTGGCCTATTCGCGTTCTTTGCCGCCTGTTATGCGCTGACGATCTGGCCGTATTTTGTTGAACGGTGGATGGGTCATTGGGAAAAAAATTATTTACGGCAGATACAGGATGTCTTTGCTATTTTAACGTCGGCAACCGGATTATTGGGAGTTTTGTGTTCCATCATGGTTTATCAGGTGACGCGCCGTCCTTTTTGGGACCATCCGATGACGGCTATTAAATTTTATTTGACCACAGCGATCACCGGGATTTCCAGTACCCTTTTGGTTGCGGTCAGCGTTGCTTTATCGACGGGAATTGATATTTCTTCATTAATGGAGGCTCTGGGGAAAACGGGCTGCGAGGTTTTGGCGATTTTGACCGCGGTTAAATTGCTCAGTGAGGCAAGTCTTTTTGGGCATTTGCAAGAGCGACAGTGGACGTCTTTAAAGAAAACCGCTTTTCTAATGAAGGAGACCTTTCCCTACGTGACGTTTTGGCGTTTTCTTCTGGGTACACTCGGTGGAGTGATTCTGCCGCTGTATCTTCAGTCGGCCTATGCATCTTTAGAAATCCATACTCTCATTTGGATCGTGGTTTTCATTTGTCTCTTGTCGTTGATTGCGGAATTTTTGGAGCGCTATTTATTTTTTCGGGCCGTCGTGCCGCTTAAAATGCCAGGAGCAAGGATGTCATGAAAGAAAATCTAAGACAAAAGTTTAACGATATCATGTTGCAAAAGGACGGGCGTTTGACAAAGGAATTGGCGTTGGAATCGTCGGCCTTGGGTTTAGGAAAACTGCCGCAACGTCTTCTCCCTGACCGGACAGCCACCATGGTTTGCGGTTATTGCTCGACGGGTTGTTCCCTGACGGTGCATCTTAAGAATAATGAACCGGTCAATTTAACGCCGACTGTCCATTATCCGGTCAACCTCGGCGAGGCTTGTCCTAAGGGATGGGAAGCGCTGACTCCATTAAAGGCGCACGATCGCGCAACAACCCCTTATCGTAAAGACCGTTCGGGGAAGTTAGTGCCGGTGGATTGGGACACGGCCTTAAAAAGTTTTGTGGAAAATTTTAAAAGGATTCAGGACAAATATGGCAAAGAGAGCGTGGCTTTTTTAAGTACCGGGCAGATCTGCACCGAGGAAATGGCGCTCTTGGGAGCTTTGGCCAAATTCGGCATGGGCCTGCTCCACGGAGACGGCAATACGCGCCAATGCATGGCCACCGCGGCCGTGGCGTATAAACACTCGTTCGGTTTTGATGCGCCGCCGTTTAGTTACAAAGATCTTGAGGAGAGTGATGTCCTTGTTTTTGTCGGGGCTAATCCCTGCATCGCGCATCCCATCATGTGGCAGCGGGTCAGCCGCAATAAAAATAATCCACAAATTATTGTTGTCGATCCACGTAAGACTGAGACGGCAATGGCGGCAACGAAACATTATGCTTTGCTGCCGAAGACCGATCTTATTCTTTTTTATGGATTGGCGAATATTTTAATTGAGCGCGGCTCAATTGATGAAAAATATATTGCCCAGCATACGGTTGATTTTGAAGCTTTTAAAATTCATGTTAAAACGTTTACCCCCGAAAGTGTCAGCCGCTCGACGGGCTTGAGTGTTTTGCAGTTAAATGAATTTGCGGCAATCATTGCGGCCGGTCAACGGGTTTCGTTTTGGTGGACCATGGGTGTCAATCAGGGATATGAAGGTGTGCGGACGGCGCAGTCGCTGATTAATCTGGCCCTGATGACAGGAAACATCGGACGGCCCGGCACTGGCGCCAATTCCATCACCGGTCAATGCAATGCCATGGGATCGCGATTGTTCAGCAACACCACCAATCTTTTGGGCGGCCATGATTTTCTCAATGCCGAGCATCGAACCAAGATTGCCGCTATTCTCAATATGGATACTCTTCTGATTCCCGATCGCAACAGTTTAGCGTATGATCAAATCCTCGAGAGCATACCCGTTAATAAAATCAAAGGACTGTGGATCATTGCCACAAACCCATCGCATTCTTGGATTAATCAAAGTGAATTTCGCGAACATCTCAAGTCATTGGAATTTCTCGTCGTGCAGGATATGTATCACACGACGGAAACCGCGCAAATGGCGGACCTTGTTCTTCCGGCCGCCGGCTGGGGAGAAAAAGGCGGGACGGTGATCAATTCCGAACGGCGCATCGGTTTGTTTAAAAAAGTCGCACCGGCTCCGGGAGCGGCCTTGGCTGATTTTTATATTTTCAAAGCGATTGCCCGTTATTGGGGTTGTGAAGAGCTTTTTAAGGAGTGGTCATCGCCGGAAGCGGTTTTTCAGATCTTAAAAAAGATTTCGAAAGGAACACCCGCCGACATAATGGGTATTAAAGATTATCGCATGATTGATAATCATGGTGGAATACAGTGGCCTTTGCGGGAAAATGAAGAACTGATAGAAACGGAACGCCATCTGTTGGCGGATGGTGTTTTTTATCATCACGACGGCAAGGCCAGATTCTTATTTGATCCCATCCGTCCGCCGCCGGAGGAAACCGATGAGTTTTATTCGTTTGTGCTCTTGACCGGCCGGGGAACCAGTTCGCAGTGGCATACGCAAACCCGGACGGGGAAATCTCCGGTTCTGAGAAAAACGTATCCTCAGAATTTATACGTCGAGATCAATCCCTTCGATGCCCAGCGGTTAAAGATCCAACCCCATCAATGGGTTTTTATCACGACAAAACGGGGACGGATCAAAGCGCAGGCGAAAATCATGGCGACCATTCAACCCGGACAAATTTTTCTTCCCATGCATTACGAAGAAACGAACAAACTGACGTTCCCGGCTTTTGATCCTTATTCCCGGCAGCCGTCTTACAAATTGAGCGCCGCGCATGTTGCAAAGAATCTTTAATCTCAAAGAAAACATGGCCATGGAAAATGTGCTGACTGAGCCAAAAGTTTGTTTGACTTTCGGTGAGTCTAAGGCTCCGTGCGCTATTGTCGACGGAATATGCATATCCGTGGGAGGAATTCCTAAAAAAGGAGTCTCATCGGTACGCATTTTTTTAAAAGGCTTGGAAGGAGACGGCCATCATCATGAAAAGCATAATCGTCCTGCGCAGGCGGTTTGTTTTCAGGATGCTGAAGTGCTGGAGGAGTTATCGCGGGAGGGATTTTCTCTTGTAAGCGGGACAATCGGCGAAAATCTCACTGTCCGTAATATGAATGTGCAAAGAATGGCGGTGGGAACGATTTTGAAATTTTCCGGCGGCGTTGTTTTGCAATTGACCAAGGAGCGGCATCCTTGTTATGTCTTGGATGCGATTGACCCGCATTTGAAAGATGCTATCAAAGGACGATGCGGATTTTACGCGCAGGTTTTGCGGGAAGGGACATTGAAGGTCGGCGAGACCATTAGAGTCAAAACGCCCTGAAGGCTGTAAAAATAGCAAAAAAATCCCCATTCTCGATGATGATTAGGGGGGCTGTTGGGTCGTACACAAATTCTCCATTACGGCCTGTTTTGAAAAACTAAACCCCTCGCCGGCAGCACGGCGTTTTTCTTGCATTTCCCTCTGAAAAGCTGTATAAATAAAATTGTCAACAGCCTCTCATAAGAACGCTCTACACGCTCTTAATTTTCATCACCTTGCCAGTTAAGTATTTTTATCGTTACCGAAAAGGGCTTGTGCCGCACCTTTTATGCCCTCACAATATATTGTTTTATCGTAAAGACGTCAGCGGGTTTACTCTCCTTGCTTTTTGGGCCCGGCAGATCTGGACATCGCTTATGGCTGCCATGTTTTTAGTCCTTGAGCCAGCGGTCCCTGAGCTTGTACTTATTGAACAAGGTGAACACATAATAAAATTAAAAAGATAATTAATCTATGAAGAATTATTTATCTATTCAATTAGTTATTAAGAAAGTCTTTGATTGGTGTTTGGGCCTTATACTGTTGATGCTTTTGTGGCCGGTATTTGTTTTGATTGCTGTCGCTATAAAATTAGATTCTCGGGGACCGGTTTTTTTTAAACAGATGAGAGTCGGACAAAACCAACGCCAATTTGAATGTTATAAATTCAGATCTATGTATTGCTATAACGATGAGTCGATACATAGAAAGTTGATCGAGCAGTTGATGACGCAAGACAAAGAACAAAAACAAGCCAGTATCATTGTTTATGAAAAAATAAATGTGAAACGGATCACCCGATGCGGAAGAATTTTAAGAAAGTTTAAGCTTGATGAATTGCCGCAAATATGGAATGTTGTAAAAGGCGACATGAGTTTTGTGGGCCCCCGGCCCGCCATTGATTATGAAATCAAATATCATAATCAAAATATGCTCAGAAGATTTAACGTCAAGTCGGGTCTGACCGGTCTGTGGCAAATCAATAGCGGGCGTTCCATAGATTATAAGAACATGGTCACTATGGATTTGTACTATGTGGATCACTGGTCTTTGCTGTTGGATTTTAAAATCATTCTTAAAACCATTTCGCTTTTATGCGGGATTGCACGAAAACCTTAAAGAATATTTGAGAAAGGCATGATCATTCCTAAAATCCATTCCGGATCCTTCTTTGAAAATAGTTTTTCGATTTTGTTGACTCGCATGAGTCTTTCCTGTTCTTCCTTAATCATTACCATTTTTATAGCCAGAAATTTGGGCCCCGGTCCATTGGGTTTGTTTTCCGTGGCCATGGCTTTATGCACGATATTTCAATATTTATCTATTTTAGGCTACGACACCATTGTCATTCGCGAAATCGGCAAGGACCAAGATCAAGGAAGCTGGCTCATAAAGAATGGCATTTTACTGGGAGTGCTTTCCTGTGCCGTCGGTGCAGTATTAATGGCGATCATAGGAAACATTTTGAATTATTCGCCCCTTATAATGAAATCTGTTTATTTGAGTAGCCTGGTTTTATTTCCCTGTTTCTTAAATGTATTGGGAGAAAATATTTTTATCGGATTAAAAAAAGCGAGATTTGCTTTTTATACCGCCTTGGTCAGAGAGACGGCCTGGTTGGTGTTGGGCGTGTGGTGGTTAAGTCTCAGCCACGACATCAATGCGGTTATCGGGGCTTTTATTGTCTCGAGAATGGTCGGTGTCGTTTTCCTGGCTTATCTTTTACAACAGGAAAAGATTTCATGGTGGGGGGATTTTCAGGTCTTTAAGTTTAAAGAAATACTGGGGCTGATCCCGGCTTTTTTTCTTATTAATCTTTTGAGCAATCTGCTGTTAGAAGTCGATGTTGTCATTTTGTCAAAGTTGGTTTCGGTTGAGGATGTGGGATTCTATAATGTGACAAAAAAGATACTGCGGGTCAGTTTCATTTTGATATTCAGCATGGTTTCAGCCTCTTTCCCGACCATTGTTGAAACTCTACATAAAAATCATAAAATGATATATTCTTATTTCGCCAGATTGTCTTTTTTGATGTTGATCGTAAGTTTTTCGATCGCCACGTCGGTCTATTTTTTGGCGCATACGTTGATCAATCTTTTTTTAGGTGCGGCCTTTCTTCCGACAGTAAAGTTTATTCAGGTTTTGATATGGAAAATTGTTCCGTTGAGTCTTTCCTTTTTATGGTCCCGATTTCTTATAGCCGCCAATCAGCAGAATAAAGATGTTGTGGCGTTGATGATCGGTTTGCCATTATTTTTTGTCCTGAGTATTGTTTTTGTCAAAGAATGGGGGACCTTGGGGATGGCTTACGCCGATATTCTGACTCTGATCTGTCTGGCTTTTATCCATCTGCACTTTGTGAAGCGTACGGTTTTACCGTCGGAAGCGAAAATATGAAAATATCCGTCGTGATCCCGATGTTTAATGCGTCAAAGACGATTTTAAAATGCATCCACGCCTTGGCGGAACAGGATGTGTTACCGGAAGAAGTCATTATGGTAGACAACAACTCGACCGATCAAAGCCAGGTGACTGTGCAAGAGGCGATGAAACAATTTCCTGGTCTTAACATTATTCTTTGCAACGAAGTTAAAAAAGGGCCATCGGCCGCAAGAAATAAAGGGGCTTTTCTGGCCACGGGTGACATTGTGGCTTTTACAGATTCGGATTGTGTCCCGACTCCTTCTTGGGTGTGCAGTATTAAACAGGCTTTTAGCAAAGATGACGATTTAGACGGCATGGGAGGTGTGAATGTCATATCCTTTGCTCCAACTACCGTTATGGGGAAATTTTTATCGGCTTTTTGGCTGGCTTCGTATCACATTCCGGAATCTCTGATCCAGCGAAAGAAAGATTACTTTGATCAAAAAGTCATCATTTCCTTTAACTGCGCTTTCCGTAAGGCGTTTTTTAGAAAAATTAATGGTTTTGATGAAACATTCATCGCCGGTGAGGACGTCGATATTACCCTGCGGGCGGTGGAGGCGGGCGGAAAAATCATGGCGTGGCATGCTCCCATGGCTGTTTATCACTTGCAAGATATCCCTCTTCGATCTTTGGTCAAACGGGAATTTTCTTATGCTCGCGGGTTGGTAGTGAATATCGACAGGCATTTCCGGGGGCAAGTTTTTATTTGTCTACCGCGAAATTATTATCATTGGCGCAATAACATGGGCCTGACGATGGTGTTGATGACCAATGTTTTAAAAGTTCTATTTTTGATCGTCGCGCTGTCGGTCAGTGCCTGGATATCGCCGACTTTCTTGTTGGTGATGTTTTTGTCAGCGTGCCTTTATTATTGTTTTAAGATCAGAAAAGAAGTCCAAAAAAAAGGATCAACCTTAACCGGGAAAGAAACCATCACCGCTTTTTTTATATATGCGGTAAGGGAATTGTCGGAATATTATGGACGCCTGTACTGGTCGTGCCGGTACAGGGTCATTTGCATGTGAACTGTCCTTAAAATCCAGGAGAACGCTGTGGATGTGTCTATTATTGTCGTTGGAACAAATGAAAAGCATCATTTAAAGAAATGTCTGGAATCCATACGGCGGTCACAAACTGTATATTCTATAGAGACCATTGTCGTCGATAATGCTTCAACGGATGGGACGGCACACATGGTTGCTCAGGATTTTCCCGAAGTGATATTGAGGCGCAATGAAAAGAAATTGGGTTATATCCACAACAATATCGAAGCCACAAATAATTGCCGCGGGCGCTATGTGCTGCTGCTTAACTCGGACATCGAATTGATGCCCAACACCATGGCCTACATGATTGATTTTATGGAAAAAAACCCTGATGCCGCGGTGAGCAGTTCTAAATTGGTTTTTGAGGACGGGACTTTGCAGTTGACCTGCCGGCAGTTTCCCACCCCCTTGATTTATTTCAACCGTTTGCCGCATTTCTTTCGTTGGATCAAGTCCGGCAAGAAAATATCCAATAGTTCCACCGTGCAGAAATATCTGATGAAGGACTACGATCACAAGACAACCCGGTCGGTGGACTGGGTGCTTTCGGCTTTATTTTTAATGAGAAGATCCGCTATTGAAAAGATCGGCGGTTTAGATTACAAACTTTTTCAGCCCTTTTATCTGGAAGATGTGGAATGGTGTTTCCGGGCGCGGATCAATGGATTAAAAGTCTACTACATCCCCGAAGTTCATGCGGTTCATTACTACCGGCGAGACAGTGTTAAGAAATTCGGGAAATTGAGCATTGTTCATATTCTTAATATTTTGTATTTTTTCAATAAACATGGCTTGGCGATGGCCTTGGGGCAACATAAGAGGGGGCAGACTTAATCTTATGATAAGATTGGGTGTCATCGGATATGGTTATTGGGGTCCCAATTTGGTGAGAAATTTTAACGCCACGCCCGGATGCGTCATCATGACTATTTGTGATTTAGTCGAGGAAAACTTAGCCAAGGCCAAACAAAGTTATTCTTTTGTCAAGGTGACGAAAAATTACCGGGATATTATTCAGGCCCCGGACATTGATGCTGTCCTCATTGCCACCCCGGTTTCATCGCATTTTACGATAGCCCACGAGGCCTTGGAAAATGGCAAACATATTTTTGTTGAAAAGCCATTGACCTTATCAGTCAAACAAGCGCAAATCCTGGTTGATTTGGCGCAAAGAAAAAATCTTAAGATCATGGTTGATCACACCTTTTTATTTACGGGCGCCATCAAATGCATTAAAAAAGTCCTGGCGGAAGAAACTTTGGGAAAACTTTTTTATTATGATTCGACCCGGATCCGTTTGGGGGCTTTTCAAGATGATGTGGACGTGATCTGGGATTTGGCGCCGCACGATTTTTCGATTCTGGATTATTTGATTGCCGAAAAACCTCTGGCGATCAGCTCGCAGGGCGTGGATCACTTTGAGACGGGGAGAATCAATTTAGCCTCAATTTTTTTGTATTATCCGGATAATTTTGTTGCGCAAATCCGGCTCAATTGGCTGGCCCCTTTGAAAATTCGCCAGATCTTGTTAAGCGGGCAGAAAAAAATGCTGGTTTGGGATGATGTGGAAGCGGATGAAAAGATAAAGATTTATGATGCCGGGGTGGATATCAAAACTTCGGATAATAGGCGGGACATTCTTGTCGATTATCGTGTCGGGGATGTCCTCTCTCCGCATATCGTGAGAAAAGAGGCGCTGGAGGAGGAAGCAAAATATTTTGTGCACTGCATTAACACGGGAACGGAACCGCTGAACAACGGTCAGGCCGGTTTAAGGGTTGTCAAATGGCTTGAAGCGTCCGACCTTTCTTTGAAGAATGGCGGACAAAGGATTGCGTTATGAAGTTGAAAACATTTTTAATCGAGCATTTGCGCCTTTGCAAGCAGGTGGCTCATTTTGATCCCTTTCATCGGCCCCGGGGTCAAAGAACATTTAATAAAATTTTTGAAGTGGGATCACCCAAAACAGGGACCACGTCACTGGGCAATGCTTTTAAAAAGTTGGCCCTTACCCGCAAGGGATGGGACCCTTATCTCTATGAACAATGCAAAAGAGGCGATTTTACGGAAACTTTTGAAGTCGCAAATATGTTTGATACTTTTGTCGACGGCCCGTGGCACGACTTTGATCTTTATCAGGAATTGGACCGGCGTTTTCCGGGCAGCAAATTTATTCTTTTGGAGCGGGACTTAGATGAGTGGAGTATAAGTCATGAAAAATATTTCTCCGCCGACATCAATGCCAGCGGTATTCCGCCTGCTTTTTTAATAAGAAATTACAAAGAGATGCAAAAACAAATCATAGCCGAGCATTTAGAAAAATATAAAAATGTAAAAGCGTATTTTAATAAAAGACCCCAGGATTTATTGATTATGAATGTGTGCCGCGGGGATGGCTGGGAAAAATTGTGCCCCTTTCTGGGTTTTTCAACAGTCTCGTCGTCTTTTCCGTGTGATAACAAAAGCAGCGCAGGATCGCTGAGAGTGCGCCATGGTTAAAAGCGTACCGCCCAAAGGTTTTGTGGTCTGGCTCACGGGATTATCCGGGGCCGGCAAAAGTACTTTGGCCGAGAAATTATATGCCTTCTATACGGGGCAGGGTTTTCAGGTGGAACATCTCGACGGAGATAAAGTGCGCTCGATATTTCCGCAAACAAGTTTTACCAAAGAGGACCGGGATGAACATATCAAGCGAATGGGATTTATTGCGTCTTTATTGGAAAAGCATGGGGTGATTGTGATTGCTTCATTCATATCTCCCTATAGCGAAGCCCGTCATGTGGTTCGCAATATGTGTGAGCATTTTATCGAAGTGTTTGTTTCCGCGTCTTTGCAGGAATGTGAACGCCGCGATCCTAAGGGACTTTACAAAAAAGCGCGCTCCGGACAAATTTTATATTTTACCGGTCTTGATGACCCTTATGAAGCGCCCGTCGGGGCAGAGATTACAATTGCCACCGAACAGCAAAGTATCGAGGAATCTTATCAGCAACTCCTTCAACAGATCGAAAAATGGAATTCACTTTTTATTGATTAGGAAGCCATTACCGAAAAGGGGAAAAAATGATCAAAACGTCAAATTTAAAAATAGGGCTTATAAATATGGTTTTTCTATTATGGGGCGTTCCGGCTTTTGCGGGAAATCCCGTCGAGATCAAAGGGGATTGGTTTTATGTTAACGGAGAAAAGTTTTTTATTAAAGGGGTCAATTATCAGGCTTATCGGCCCGGCCAATCTCCGGGTGACCACGACAAAGTCAATCTGGATTTAGTCGATGATGATTTCCGTTTGATCAAAGAAGCGGGTTTTAATACGATCCGAACGGCCGGAGCTTTGACTCCCGAAATTGAGACGCTGGCGCAAAAGCACGGTTTGTTTATATTGCACGGGATTTGGTTTGATAAGGAAAAAGATTACCGCCGTCCTGAGACTTTGACGTATGCCCAAACCCTTTTAAATAAAGATTTGGTATGGGCCAAAGAATTTGATAATGTTTTGGGATATTTGTTCTTAAATGAACCGCCTGTCAAACGTGTACGTGATGCCGGGCAAGCCCCGACGGAAGAATTTTTAAAACGATTGACCCAATATGTTAAAACCGTTGATGCCTCAAAACCCGTATCCTTTGCGAACTGGGTCCCTTTGGGATTTTTGGACCATTCATTTTTGGATTTCATAGGATTTAACGCCTACATTTATTCACCCAGCCTTATTACCCATGCCTTGGGATATCAAGGATATATTCAATGGCTTAAACAAAATCTCGCGGTGGACAAGCCATTAATTATTACTGAATTTGGACTGTCCATCTCACCGACGCGCAAAGGTGAGCCCATCGCCCATTTCTTTGGATATGGCGGTAACAGCATGGCTGAGCAAGCCCAAGGAGATGTTCAGATGTATGACGACATTATTCAAAGTGCGGCAACGGGCGCCTGTGTTTTTCTATGGAATGATTCTTGGTGGCTTTCCGGAAATAAACAAGCCCATGAAGATGATAATCCGGAAAAATGGTATGGAATAACGGAGTATGATAAAAACGGTAAAGCTGTTGCCCGGCCCGCAGGGGAGGCCCTTAAAAAATATAATCAAGCTCTGATTATTGAACCTCAGAACACTCATTTTTATTCAAAGGTTTTACCCCTGGCCGTCTATGCAACGGAAAAGGTGCAAGCCGTGCAATATAAATTGGATGAACAGCCGTGGGGCCGTTTAAAAAAGAATGGGAGTCTGTGGTGGCAAGGGGAAATAAATATTTCCGAATTAGCGGACGGGAAACATCATCTGGAAATCAAAGCCTTAGATAATGCCAAGAAGATACTTACCTCAAAAGGCCGGGATATTTGGGTAGGAAAGCTTGCGGAAAATGCCCCTTATAAGGTGATGCTCCGGGCCGCCCAGACGAAATATAAAGTAAATGAAAAAGTTGGGGTGACCGTCAGCGTCAAAGATGCTTTCGGTCATCCGCTCGAGGGACAAACTGTCAAATCCGCAATATTCCAAGCTATTGGTTGGGACAATCAGACCGGGGATTTGAAGACTGATGAAAAGGGACAAGCGGTCATTGAATTTTCTCCATCGACTCCGGGTTATGTGAGCATAGCTGCAGGTGTTGAATACCAGCAGGCGGATGGTTTTACACAACGCTACGGAGACATAACCGTTGTCTTAATTGAGGGGAATCCCTGATGCGATACTTTTTATTTTTATTGTTGATCGTCTCCTCGGGAGTTTGTTTTGCTCAAGAGCCTAAAGACACGGGTGCCGATGAAGTTTATCGAGGAGAATTCACTTATCAAATTGGCCCGGGAGACACCATTGAGATCAAGGTGTGGCGCCATCCGGATCTGGATATGAAGGTCACGGTCCGGCCCGATTGCAAAATCGCTTTTCCACTCGTTGATGAAATAGATGTCCGCAATATTACGCCGCAAGATTTAAAAAAACAACTCGACACCAAGCTGGGCCGCATTCTCCGCGATCCGCAGGTGACAGTCAATGTGGTTGGCTTTGAAAGCAAGAAAATCTTTGTCTTAGGCGAGGTCAGGCAACCGGGCGTTTATCCTTTTGAAGGGCAAGAGCGGGTGCTGGATGTTTTAGCGAAGGCGGGAGGATACAAGGATGATACGGCCGCTCTTAAAAGTATCATTGTTATCAAATATGGACATGCTGCAAAATCACGGGTGATACGGGTTAATCTTTTGGATTTGGTCAAGAAGGGTGACCCCAAGGGTAATATCTCCGTCGAGCCATCAGATATAGTTTTTGTGCCGAAAACGTTTATTGCCAATCTGGACAAATTCATCGATCAGTTTTTTACCAAGACCGATCCGGTCCTTAAATATTATTTAGACATCTATGACATAAGAAAACCCGGGATCTTACGCCAATGAAAACCTTGGATAATATTTTATATAATCGACGACAAATGTTTATTATTTTTATTTTCTTTATGATCATTGTGGTGATCAAGGTTTTTTGTTTTCCCCGTTATGAAACGGCGGCCATGCTCATGATTGATACGAAGAACAGGGCCACGTCGGTGGATTCTGACAAAGTTAATCTGCAAGACAACTTGGGCCCGGTCCGTTTTAATCAGGAGCTTTTAGTCAGTGACCCGATCTTAAGAAAGGTTGTCGAGGACTTAAAGTTATATGAAGATGACGACAATTTCCTTTTCTTTAAAAAGAAAAAGTTTGTGGCTTCCGATCTGGAAAAAGAAATTTTAATAAGAAAAGAGATGCAAAATCTCCGCAAAAGTGTTTTGACCACTACGTCACCACCTTTTACAACCTTGATTATTGTCAAAGCCCGATACCCCCAGGCGCAAAAAGCAGCGGATATCGTCAATCACCTCATCTCGCACTTCATCGAATGGAATGTGGAATTTAACCACCAGGAAGTCCATAATGTTCTAACCTATCTCAATAAGGAAATAGAACAAGCCCAACAAAGATTGAGCAAATCCGAGGATGATCTTAAGAAATTCCGAGATGAGAACCAGCTTATGGATTCGTCCGAAGACGTGAGGCTGATGTACGAATTCATGAAGACCACTTCTGAAAAAGAATTGGAATTGGAAATAAAATTGATGCAGCAAAAAGAATTGTACACCGATGAAAGTCCGCAAGTGAAATATTTAAAAGAGGAAGTAGCCGAACTCAAACAAAGGTTGCAGGGCATTTCCCTCGAAGACCGTTTTAAGAATATTCCTGAAAAAGAGATGGTCCTGGCAAGGCTACAGCGGCTGGTTCTTATCGATGAAGCCTCCTTTCGATTTCTCACCGGAGAACAAGAAAAAGCGCAATTGATCAAAGCCAAAGAAACGACGGAGAACATCAAGGTGGTATTTCCCGCCCCGGTTCCTTTAAAGCCTAAAGGGCGAATCAACGGGTTATTGATCGGGGGATTGATAAGTTTTATTTTGACCATGGGACTCCCGCTGGCCTGGCGGCATAGAAAAATGTTGATAGGATAAAATGATAAATAGCATATGGCCATTATCGGGTTGGAAGATGAACCGGGAAATACTGTGGTCCCTGGGGATTATTTTCATGGGTGCGTGCCTGCTGTGCTTTCCTTTAAAAAATGTCGCCGTCATTCTTTTTCTGGGTGTCTATGTCGTTGCCACCTTTGCGCGCCCGCAATGGCCCATTTATTTTCTGATTATACTGACTCCCATTTCCCGCATTCCCGGAATGGGAGAATTGATTCAACCGACGCTGTTATCAATGATTTTTTTAAGTATCCTGATTTGGTTTATTCAATTGCAGGTTTCCACAAAAAAAGACAAATGGGCTTTCCTGCAATTTAAAGAATTCCATTTGTTCTTTATCCTTTTTACATTATTGATGCTTATTTCTTTGGTCGGCTCTCTTGATATTGTGGAAAGCTCACGAATGCTGGCCATTCATATGGCGGTTTTTTTAAGTATGTACTATTTTTTGGACGTTCTGCGGGTCGAGGCCTATTTGAAAAAAGCCCTTTATTTATTCCTGTGTTTTTCTTTGCTCAACGCTCTGCTGGCTCTTTTGCAGTACGCTATCATGGTCCATCATGTTTTCATTGGTCTGACGCCGTATGTGATTCCGGGCATACACCGGTTCGCATTATTTGCGAATAATAATGGAATTGCCGACAGCTATCGCAGTACGGGCACATTTTTTCATCCCAACAATTTGGGAGCTTATCTGGCGCTTAGCTTGCCTGTTTTTTTGAGTATGCTTTCTTCCATAAGAAATGTCCTGGGGCGTTGTTTCATTGTTGGTGCGGCTGGCATTGTTGTCCTCGGTATATTCTCTTCGGGTTCAAGGGGATCGCTAATGAACATGATTGTTTCGAGTTTGTTTTTGTTGGCTATTTATTGGAAAGCTCTTTCCACAAGAATCAAAATTTATGGCGCTATACTTGCGGTCCTGATGACAGCGGTATTCTCAAGTCCGGTTGTTGCTTTTTTACGTTTTTCCTCGGGGCTTTCAAACCGTGATATTATTTGGCAGAATGCGACCACATTGATTGGTGAACATCCTCTGGTGGGGCATGGGATGGGGACCTTCCCGCAAGAATCCTTTTCGCGGTTTCTTACGCCCTCGGTTCATGATTTACAATATATTTTAAATAGGATTCTCGTGGAAGGAAATACCGGCGTTTTAAAAACCATTCATGCGCATAATGTTTTTCTTAATTATGCTTTTGAAATGGGAGTGGCCGCTCCCATCGTTTTTCTTTTGTTTTACGGTAACTATTTGCGGACGTTTCTTGTTTTCATAAAAACGCATCACAATGATGGCAGTTTGAATTTTGCTTTAATCGTCGGAGCCATGGCGGCCTTGCTGGGGCAATTCGTCCACAATTTTTTTGAATCAAACGGTTTTAACATTCTCCCGTTAAGCTATTCTTTTATATTTATCGCTGCGATGGGAATCATTTTAATGCACAAACCAACCGCGCATAATAAATCAAAAAATTTGTATGGCCATTCATAAGGATAAAAAGCTAGTTTTCTTGTATGTTTTGCTTAGCTTGAGTGTTTTTATTCTTGTTTTTGAGATTGTTTTGAGGATTCTTTTTGCGCTCCAGATTTCCAATTTTTATGTCGAATATAAAGACCTTTTAGAACCGACGTCCCATTCCCTTTTAGGGTATCAATTGAAACCTCTTTCTCAACATAAGTTTTATTCTATTAATCAGAACGGCTTGCGCGGGGAACCGATCGAGTCCCCTAAGCCGCCGGGCCAAGCGCGGATCATTGTTTTGGGAGACTCTATCATTTTCGGTCTCGGTCTTGCACTGGAAGATACCTATGCGGTTTCGTTGGAAACGCTATTAAAGAATAAATACAACTGGCCGGATGTTAAAGTCATCAATATGGGCGTTCCCGGGTATAACACCCAACAGGAAGAGGCTTTTTTAAAAATGAAAGGTTTTGATCTGCAGCCAGATTTAGTAATTTTGGGATTTTGTTCCAACGATTCTGATCCGGCGAATATTATTGATAAAAACGGGATTTTATTGGCTGAAAATCCTATCCGCAATGTTTCGGATATGAATGTGCGGGCGGTTTTAAATCAATCGAGATTTTTTGTATACATGAAATACTTATTTAAACGGACGATTTATAATCACCCGATGCTGGCCCAACGATTCAAGGCTAATGTTTTTCTCAATTCCCGTGTTTATGAAAAGAATTGGTCCAAAATGAAAGAAACTTTGAAACATATCGCTGAGCAGTGCCAAAGACATCACAAAAAGTTTTTAGTCGTCCTTTTTCCCAATCAAATCCAACTGTATGGTAAAGAAGAAGACAATAAAATCCAGCAGGATATGACATCTTTTTTGCAGGCCCACAACATTGATTATGTTGATTTATTGCCCGCTTTTATTGCTCATCGTCAGGAGCCATTATTTCTCGATGCATCGGTCCATCCCAATATAAAGGGTACGATGGTCGCGGCTGAGATTTCAGCTGAAAAAATAAGCACAGGGGCGTTATGATCAAGGTCCACGGGGTCAAATTTTTATTCTTTTCCCGGGGTATTTCAAAATGGCTGCGGCGCTTTATCAGCATCGGGCGGCGTTTTTCCTTTGTTCCTTACAAGCAAGTGAATATTATCCTGCAGTTCGCGGATTATCTAAAAGCCCAGGGAGTCCGCGGAACGTTCTTTATTCCGGCCATATTGTTGGAACGCTACGCGTCTCATTTAAGGGTCATTGATCAAGAAACGATTGAGTGGGGTATTCATGGGTTGGTTCATACCGATCATTCCCAGCTGGCTTATGAACGGCAAAAGACCCAAATAATCAAGGCGATTGAAATATTCGATAAATACAACTTCAGATTTAAAGGATTCCGTTGTCCCTATCTGAAATTTAATGAGCACACAAAAAAAGCTTTGCTAGCCGCGGGCCGTTTCCAATTTGACAGCAGTGCATCGATTATTTGGGAGGATGTTTATGGGCCGGGTGAGAAATATTATTCATGGATTCAAGATTTTTATAAAGCCCAACCGTATGCAAAAGGCTTAGCGTTGCCTTATGATGCGGACGCCTTGACGGAAATCCCGGTTTCTTTGCCTGACGATGATATCACTCTTGACCGGGAACGATTAAATTCTGCGGCCATCGGACCGATGTGGCAACAGATGTTAAAAACTTGCCATGACAATAAAGAAGTTTTTGTTCTTCAATTGCACCCTGAACGTTTTCTTGAACTCAAAGAAGTCTTAATGGGATTGATCCAATACGCCAAGTCTTTGCAGCCGGCGATATGGATTACCACTCTAGGGGACGTAGCCCAGTGGCATAAAAATAATCCTGCCGGCAGGTGGCCGGGTTCTTGCCGAGGCGCTTTTTGCATTTCGGGGGACATCGACGCTATTACGGTCCAGGATTTTTTTACAAGGTTAAGGGAATGGTAATTGCTGTCTCGGTTATTATTCCTGTTTTTAATGACCGAGCGAATTTATTGAACTGTTTAACCGCTCTTTATGACACGGCTTATCAAGATTTTGAAGTGATTGTGGTCGATGATAATTCTTTGGAAGATATCGCCCTGGTCGCGAAAGATTTTTTATGCAAATATATCCGTTTATCCCAAAATCAAGGGCCGGCCCAAGCGAGGAATGTCGGTGTGGCCCACAGTGGGGGAAATATTCTCATGTTTACCGATGCGGATTGTGTTGTGCCCAAGAATTGGGTTAAAGATTATCAGGAAAATTTATTGGCGGAGAATCAAAAGGACCCGAGGGTGAAAGCCCTGGCGGGACGGTTGCAATCGTCGCCCTCCTTGGTGGAAAGGGTGCATGCATACAGTTTGTATGGTTTTGTCATGAATGACGACAAGCGCCATACAGATTTTTTTAATACGTCGTGCGCGGCTATTTTTAGAACAACTTTTGATCAGTTGGGAGGATTTGCCAATTTTATGCGCGTGGGAGAAGACCAAGATCTGGCTTTAAGACTGGTGACCCGCGGGGAGAAGATCGTGTATTCGTCGGCGATCACGGTTTTCCACCATCACGGTGTTATGACGCTCAAAGCGATGTTTAAGAAAAACTTTATTTATGGGCGGCATATCGGTTTAAAACTTTATAAAAATCATCCGGTCCTGTTTCGTCATTGGTATGGGCTTTTATCAAATCCGCTAATTCATTTCTTTTTAATTGTTCCTTTGGCGTTGATGACGACCTTGCGAATTCTGAAATATAATATTTTCTATGATGGAAAAATCATTTTTTATACGCCGTTGATTTTTATTAATAAGCTTTTATTCAGGAGCGGGATCTTTTTAACTGCCGTAAGAAGAGAATGATATGAAAGTCTTACTGCTCAATTCGCCGTGGATCAACACCCCAGCACAATATGGTCTCAAATCGGGAACGCGCTGGGGAGCGCTGCGCAATAAAGACCGTTTTATGCCTTATTATCCCTATCCTTATTTTTTAGCAAATGCCGCTTCGATTATCAAAGAGGCGGGTTTTGAAATGTTTATTAAGGACGCCGTGGCTGAGGAATTAACGAAGGAGCAATGTTTAGATTACGTCGAGCAGGTCAATCCCGATCTTATTCTCAGCGAAGTATTTACCCCGTCAATTTATGTGGATATTGATTTTTTGAAAAACGTCAAACAGCGTGTAAAAAGTGTTATTGCCTGCGCCGGCATTCATGCTTCGGGTCTGCCGGAGGAAATGTTGGCTCAGGATTTTATTGATTTCGTGGTCATGTGGGAAATGGATTATACTTTGCGCGAATTGGCGGAATTTATAAAAGCGGGAAGAACAGATTTCGAAAATATCAAAGGCCTGGCGTTTAAAAAAGAAAAAGACATCATTGTCACGCCGCGACGGGATGTCATCAAAAATCTTGATGAATTGCCATTCCCGGAAACTGATCAGTTGCCTATGGAGCGCTATAGCGAACCTTTTAGCAAGAAACGTAAAACCGCTAAAATTACCGTTTCGCGCGGGTGCCCTTATAAATGCAGTTTTTGTGTGGAGGCGGCCAATTACAATCGCAGTTATAAGCACCGGTCCTTGCCTTTGGTTATTTCGGAAATTCGGCGGTTGCAGGAAAAATATGGGATTGAAGAGATTTATTTTGATGACCCTATTGTTATGCCGGACTGGGGCAAAAAGTTAGCGGAAGCCTTGATCGAAAATAAAGTTAAGGTCAATTGGCATTGCTGGATTCATTGGGGGACACCGTATGAAACATTGAAACTTATGAAACACAGCGGATGTATCGGCGTAAAATTTGGTATTGAGTCGATCGATCAGGAAGTGAGAAAGGGGGCCAATAAGCCGGAGCCGGTCAAAGATATTGAAGTCTTGATTGCCAATTGCCGGAAACTCGGACTGATGACCCTGGGGGCTTTTTGTATCGGCTTGCAAAAAGATACCCCCGAAACCATGAAGCGGACCATTGATTTCGCCGCCGAGAGTGGTCTCACCACTTTTCAGGTCTCGATGGCCACGCCTCTGCCGGGAACCGCATTCTTTGATGAAGCGAAAAAGAATAATTGGCTTACGACAATGGACTGGAGCCGCTATGAACCCAACACCAGTTACGTCTTAAGCTATCCGCAATTAAAGGACAATGATGTTTACAAGGCCATGACGTATGCGCAATACCGCAAGGCCAAAATGTTTATTAGCCATCCCACATTAGCTTTGCAGTATATTTTTAAATTATGGAAATACAAGGGCACGGCAGGATTTATAAAGGAAGTTATTCAAAAGACGGCCTTTGTAAGGCAATCGCTTTTAAGTCAGAAAAATTGAAAAGTCGGTAAAGAAGGCGCGATTCTTTAAAAAACGAGGTTTGAAAATTGTCAAAAGTGTTGGCTTCACGAAATAAAGTTTTGGTAACCGGGGGAGCGGGATACTGCGGATCTCATGCTGTTGGTCTTTTGGCTGAGGCTGGATACACCCCCATTATTGTGGACAATTTTATCAATGCGGATAAAAACATTCTTAAAGGACTGCGGAAATTAATAAAGCGGCCTTTGTCGGTTTATGAAGGGGATTGCTGTGACAGTGAATTTCTCTCGGGAGTGCTTGAAAAAGAAAAATCAGTCTCGGCGGTCATTCATTTCGCCGCTCATAAATCGGTCGCTGAGTCTATCGCCCACCCGTTAATGTATTACCGGAACAATGTCGGAGCCTTGACAACGGTTCTTCAGGAGATGACTAGAAGAGAAATTCAATATTTTGTTTTTTCCTCATCTTGTACGGTTTACGGAAAACCTTCGCGAGTGCCGGTTCAGGAGACAATGTCTTTAGCCAAGGCGGAGTCTCCCTACGGCCATTCCAAGCAAATCAGCGAACAGATTCTCCAGGGAATGACTTTGCGCGGGGAAAAAATTAAAACCGTGTCCTTACGGTATTTCAACATTGTGGGGGCGCATCCGTCGGGATTAATTGGAGAAGATACAAAAGGAAATTTTAAAAATCTTGTGCCGTTGATCATGGAAGCCGCTTGGGGTGGGAGTTCTAAACTGGTTGTCGCGGGGAATGACTATCAAACACCCGACGGCACATCGGTGCGTGATTATACCCACGTTTTAGATATCGCAGAGGCCCATGTCAAAGCTTTAGAATATTTGCATAAACAAAAAAAGAAAAATTTTTATGAGGCCATAAACTTAGGGTCAGGCTGCGGTTATAGTGTATTAGAAATGATTGAAAAATTTAAGACGGTGACCCGCCGGGAAGTCCCTTATGTCATAGGACCGCGCCGGACGGGCGATATCGATATCATTTATGCTGATGTGCGGAAAGCTCGTCGCAAATTGGGTTGGAAGCCCGCATGGAGGATCGAAGAGGCTTTAAAACATGCCTGGACCTGGCAACAAAATTTAAACTTAGCGAAAGAACAAAAATCCGTTTGAAATTGCACTGTCCAATGAATAAAAAGATCTCTGAAAGAATTTTATTGTGGTTGCCGGTTGGGATGTGGTATGCCGGCATCTGTTTGTTTTCATCCGTCCGCGGTGATACGGTTTCATCCCTGCCCTCTCTTCTCCTTAATATTTTGTCCTCGGCGGATAACCCTCTTTTCAAAATACCGATAGAAACATATTTGTTTTGGGGTCATCGTATCGCTCATTTTATCGAGTATAGTATTTTGGGAATTTTAATAATGCGGGCTTATGCTCATGAAGTCCGTCGAGTCACCCTTGTAAAGATTTTATTTTTATCGGTGCTCGTTTTCGCAAGCGGGAGTGTGGATGAATGGCACCAGTCCTTTGTGCCGGGGCGCAGTCCTCAGCTTTTGGACGTCATCTTTGACACGATTTGCGCCGCTTTGGGGATGCTGAATTATAAAATATTTATATTAAATAAGAAAAATTCATGATTTTTTCATACGTCTGTTCGTTGGCCTATCAAACGAGCTGGGTTTCCCGCCCAAATTTCGCCAGCCGGGATATTTTTCGTAACGACACTTCCGGCTCCGATCATGGCGCCGGCCCCAATGCGCACATTGGCCAAAATCGTGGCATTGCTCCCAATCGAAACATGAGATTCGATCACGGTTGTGGCAAAACGGTGAGCCCAATCCTTTTGTGTCTCTAACTCGCCATTGGAATTGACTGCCCGCGGGTGGTTATCATTAACAAAAATGACGGCATGCCCGATAAAGCAGTTGTCGCCGATCGTAATTCCCTCGCAAATAAAAGTGTGAGAGGAGATTTTGCAATTCTTGCCAATGCTTGCATTTTTTTGAATTTCAACAAAAGTCCCGATTTTAGAGTTATCGCCGATAGTGCAGCCATAGAGGTTGATAAATTTTGCCAATTTGACATTGGCGCCCAATTTGACATCCGGAGCAATCGAAAGAAAGGTGTCCATAGATTTAGAAGTCTCCTCTATATTAATTGTGAAAATGATAATAGATAATCGCCGGCTAATCAGACGGTTTTTTAAATCCCCTGGAACTTTCCTTTGCGGATTTTATCACAACTTTTATAAGTCCGGTCGGCAATTATTACAATTGGATCAGAGTGCAAATATTTGTTAGGGGTTTTTGTTTTTTTAGCCGACATTTAATGCTACAATTAGCCCTATGTCTAAAACCAAAATCATTTGCACTCTGGGGCCGGCGTCGGAAACCAGCGCCGTCTTGTTAAAGATGATGCGGGCAGGAATGGATGTTGTCCGTCTTAATTTTTCGCATGGTACGCTGGATGAACATCAGGACAAAATTGATACGATCCGGACCCTCAATCGTAAACATCATAGGCATATTAAGATTCTTGGCGATCTGGAAGGTTACCGTGTTCGTATCGGCCGTTTAAAGGAGAAGGCCGGGGTTGTCGTCAAGAAGGGACAGGAAATTTTCTTGACAAACAAGGATGTGATGGGGGATGGCCGCATGCTTCCTTTCGACTATTACGGGCCTCTGGGACAGATCAAGAAGGGAAGTTACATTTTCATCGATGATGGGAACATCGCCCTTGTGGTCCAAGGTCACGCCAAAAATGTTTTGCGGACGCGGGTTTTTGTGGGAGGGGTGATTAAGCAGGACAAAGGGATCAACATTCCCGATGTGCGCTTGCAGTTTAAGGGCATCACGGATAAGGATGTGATCAACCTGAAATTCTGCCTCAAGAATAATGTCGATTTTATCGCCCAGTCCTTTGTGCGCAATAAGAATGACATCATGAATTTACAAAAATATATTCCTAAAAATGGGCATCAGCCTTTGCTTATTGCCAAGATTGAAGACCGCGAGGGACTCCGGAATGTCGACGGGATCATGGAATCGTGTGCGGGTATCTTGATTGCCCGGGGAGACCTGGGTGTTTCTGTACCCATTTATGAAGTGCCCATGATCCAAAAAAGAATTATTCGCAAATGCAACCGTTCCTGGAAAATCGCCATTACTGCAACCCAAATGCTGGAAAGCATGACCGAAAATTTAAGACCGACGCGCGCTGAGGTTTCCGATGTGGCCAACGCCATTTTAGATGGGACCAATTACGTGATGCTTTCCGCCGAGACGGCTACCGGCGCTTATCCCGTCGAATGCGTGGATATGATGAACAAGATCATTCGCTTCGCAGAACAGGACGGCTAAGCCGTTATTTAGAAAAACACTCCCATGAATATGGAATTGCGGGAAGAAATAGCCCGCCGACGTACATTCGCGATCATTTCGCATCCCGACGCTGGTAAAACCACTCTCACCGAGAAACTTTTATTATATGGCGGCGCTCTCGATTTGGCCGGTTCCGTGACGGCAAAGAAAAAGCAGCGCGAGACAGCGTCGGACTGGATGGAGTTGGAAAAAAAACGGGGGATTTCAATTTCCTCGACGGTTTTGCAATTTGATTATGGACTGTTCCGCTTGAATTTGCTGGATACGCCGGGGCACAAAGATTTCTCCGAGGACACTTACCGGGTTCTCATGGCCGTTGATGCGGTCATCATGGTCATCGACGCCGGGAAAGGGATCCAGACGCAAACGCGAAAACTTTTTGAAATTTGCCGTAAACGGGGCATTCCTATTTTTACCTTTATGAATAAGCTTGATCGTCCGGCTCGTTCTCCCTTGGAACTGATTGATGAATTGGAGAAAATCCTTAATCTGCATGCTTATCCCGTCAACTGGCCTTTGGGAAATGGTCAGGAGTTTAAAGGGATTTATGACCGGTTGAATAAGGAGGTGCATCTTTTCGAACGTGTCCCCGGAGGCGCTTACCGGGCCCCCGTCTCGGTGCATGACCTTTCTGATCCCTCGGTGAAAAATATTTTAAACGCCCAGGTTTATCATGAAGTGGTCGAAGAATTGGCCATGCTGGAAGGAGCTCACGGCGGATTTGATCCTCAGGCGGTCTTAGAGGGAAGGACGACGCCGGTTTTCTTTGGCAGCGCTGCCAATAATTTTGGTGTGGAATTTTTATTGAAAGGTTTTTTGGAATATTCCGCGGCGCCTTCGCCCCGTAGATCTACGACGGGCCTCGTGCCGCTCGATAGCAAGGATTTTTCCGCATTCATTTTTAAAGTGCAAACCAATATGAATCCTTTGCACCGAGACCGGGTCGTTTTTGCCCGGGTTTGCTCCGGCCAATTTTATCGGGACATGAGCGTTTATCATGCCCGTTCGAAACGGATGATCCGTTTGTCGGATTCGTTTAATTTGTTTGGCCGCGACCGGGAAGTCATGAATGAAGCTTTTCCCGGCGACATTATCGGTTTTGTCACGAAACTGGATTTTCGGATCGGCGACACGATCAGCACGGATCCCAAACTTATTTATACTGAGATCCCGCGATTCGCGCCGGAATGTTTTGGATATTTGCAGAATTCTTCATCGGCGACCGCCAAATCTTTTCGTAAAGGGCTGGACCATTTGCTGGCCGAAGATATTGTGCAGACTTTTACTTTGCAGAATTCCCGTCAAAATACGCCTCTCTTGGGGGCGGTCGGGCCTTTACAGTTTGAGGTTTTGCAGTACCGTTTGAAAGATGAATACGGTTCTCCGACGGACTTGGACATGATGCCGTGGAAAGTCATGCGCTGGGTTGAGTCTCGTCTGGAAAATGCGGAGATGACCCATTCCTTGCCGCAGGGTGCCGCGCTGGCCACGGACGATCAAGGCCGGAGGGTCCTTTTATTTACGACCGAATGGTATTTGCGGTATTACAGCGACAATCATCCCGAAGTAAAACTTTTCGATTCCCCGCCAAGTTCATGAGCCGCACGGTCTTTATTCTTTTTTTATTTTCTGCGGGATTATTATCGGTAAAATTGGCCCATGCGGACCCGCGGGACACTGTCCCTGTTCCGGTTCTTTTATATCATCATATCCAAGTCACGCCCGACGATGCGAGTGCGGCTTTGCGCCGTTGGTCGGTGACCCCTGAACAGTTTGCTCTGCACATCCAATGGATTCAGCAAAAGGGATTTACGGTCATGAGTGTATTGGAATTGAGCCAGTATATTCAGAAGGGCTCCCCTCTCCCGAAGAACCCTCTGGTTTTGACA
The DNA here is from genome assembly GCA_031423615.1 of Candidatus Omnitrophota bacterium. Classification (GTDB taxonomy): domain Bacteria; phylum Omnitrophota; class Gorgyraeia; order Zapsychrales; family JANLHA01; genus JADLGJ01. Next base: position 29,626 of record JANPFV010000106.1, on the reverse strand, counting down.
TTTGATGATGGGTGGAAAGATCACTACACCATTGTTTTCCCTGTGCTGCGGAAATATCATTTTCCGGCGACATTTTTTATCACCACCGAATCGGCCGGACATTCCGCGTTTGTGACATGGGAAGATCTTAAAGATATGGCGGCTTCTCCTGTGGCCGATATCCAATCTCACTCGGTGACACATCCGCATTTGACAGGTTTAAGTGATCAACAGGCTTATCGGGAGATAACGGAGTCCAGGAAAGCATTGGAAAGTCATCTCCAAAAGCCGGTGACTATTTTTGCCTATCCTTTCGGTAATTATAGCGAAAAGGTCATTGAAATGGTCAAGAAGGCCGGGTACCAAAGTGCGGTTGTGGTAAGCGGAAGCAACATAGGATATATTTACCGGGCGGACAAAACCTACACGATGGGCCGAATAGCCATTGAGGGAGACATGACATTGAAGGATTTGGAAAAAAGCATACAACACGTCAGAGGAAATCATGAGGATTAGATATTTTCAAGGCTTAGGCTCGGGCAGGACTGAATTAACTCTAGGCCAGCGCCCCGCGATATTATTTTTCATTTTCTTTATCATTTCTTTTTGTGTCCCTGTCCGCGCTCAGGATCCAGCGCCGCAGGCTTTATTTGTCTCTCAGATTCAGGACCCGCCGGTTTTTTCCAGCCGAGAGGAAATCACCCGCCTTGTGGCCTTTGCTAAAGAGAAAAAGATCAAAATTCTTTTTGTGCAAGTTTACCGGTCTAATAAAAGTTGGTTTCCGTCTCGTATAGCCGACAGTGAGCCTTATCACGATGCAGTTGCGAAAGTGGGGGAAGATCCGTTGGCCTTACTCATCTTGGAAGCGCACCGTGCGGGCCTTGAGGTGCATGCGTGGATGAATCTTTTAAGCCTCGGCGCCAACACCGACGCCTTTTTTTTAAAGAAATATGGGCCGGATATCCTGACGAGAAATACGCAAAAAAAAAGGAAGATCGAAGATTATAAAATTGACGACCAGTATTTCCTTGAACCCGGTGACCTTCGAGTGCGAACGGACCTGACGATTCTTGTAGAAGAGGTGGTAAAAACCTATCCTCATCTTGACGGCATCCAATTCGACTATATCCGCTATCCCGACATGCATCCGCACTATGGTTACACCCAAATCAATATGGATCGCTACAAGAAAGCCAACGGTGTCACCCATATCGACGAGGAAAGCGACGGATGGAAACAGTGGAAGCGGGATCAAGTGACGGAACTTCTTTTTATGTTGAAAGAAAAAGCGCGTTCATTACATCCCGCCATTCAAGTTTCGACGACGGGATGTATGCCCTATTCCCGGGCGTATCACGAGGCTTTTCAAGATTGGGCGACGTGGGTCGGTACCAGCATTGTTGATTTTGTGACAATAATGGACTATTCTGATGTGCCGGAAGAATATGAGCAAGGGATAGAAAATATCAAAGTCAAGATAGGGAGTTTACAAAAGATTAAGATTGGGGTTGGGGCTTATAAATTTTTACAGAATCCCGATGTGTTTGAAAAGGAATTGCTGATATGCCGGCGATATGGTGTCACATGTGCTGTCTTTCATTACGGCAGTTTACTAAAGAATTCTAAACTTGGAGAAAAGCTGTGACCATGGTTCCTGAACTTTTGATGCCCGGCGGAGATTTTGAAAAAGTGAAATTTGCTTTCGCTTTTGGCGCGGACGCTGTCTATCTTGGCATTCCCCGTTTTTCCTTGCGTGCTCGCGAGAATGGTTTTAAAAGTTTTGAACAGGTCGCCGAAGCGGTCAAGTACGCCCATGGTCTGGGAAAAAAGGCCTATGTCACGGCCAACATTTTTCCTCACAGTCATAAGCTGGAATCTTTTCCCAAATATGTCGCCGAACTTTTGCGGCTTTGCAAACCTGATGCTTGGATCATGTCGGATCCCGGACTGATTATGCTGCTCATGGAAAATTTTCCTGAGCAAATTGTTCACATTTCCGTGCAGGCCAATACGATCAATTACGCGTCGGTAAGATTTTGGCAGCGCAACGGGGCTAAGCGCATTATTGTTTCACGCGAGATCAGTATTAAGGAAATGAAAGATATCCATACGGCCTGTCCCGACATGGAATTAGAGTCCTTCGTGCACGGTGCGATCTGCATGGCCTATTCCGGCCGCTGTTTGATTTCCAATTATTTGAGCAATCGCGACGGGAATCAGGGTGCCTGCGCTAATTCCTGCCGGTGGGAATATAAAGTTTATAAGAAGGGCGACATTCAGCCGGAAGGCTGCGGCCGGCCGGACAATCCCGATAAAACCCAAACAGCTGATGGGCAAGATTATACACCGCTCCAAGGCCAGTATTATGTGAAAGAAAGCGAAAGGCCGGATGAACTTTTTGAACTCGATGAAGATGAGAATGGCAGTTATCTTATGAATTCTAAGGACCTTTGTGCCATCAATTCTCTGGAAGAATTGCGGGATGCGGGAGTGGGTTCTTTCAAAGTCGAAGGCCGTTCCAAATCGGTTTACTATCTTTCCATGGTGACGCGCGCGTATCGCCGGGCCATTGATGATTTAGCGGCGGGCCGACCTTTTAATCCGGAACATACCCGAGACATTTTTGCAACATCCAACCGCGGTTTTATCGGCGGATTCTTGCACGGCAATCCCGGCAAGGACGGCCAAGAATACCAGAGCGGTAATTCGCAATACAGTGCTTATCGTTTCACTGGTCTGGTTAAAGGATATGATGCCGAAAGAAAGTGGATCGCATTGGAAGCCCGCAATACTATCAAAATTGGGCAAACGCATGAGCTGTGTCTTCCCGACCGCGATATTATTTTCGAAATCAAGGAACTTTTCAATGAAAAGGGACAAGCTGTGGAAGAACTGCATGGAGGGTCCCAGGCGGGCTGGATGGCTTGCGATGAAGATCCGGGGCCCTATGCCCTTTTGCGTGAAAAAGTCAATGAGTTTGATGCCCAGAAAGTTGTTTTTGCTTAAGGTTTCCATGAACAATACCGAACGGATAGCTCCTCCCACACTTTCCACCGACGAAATAAACACCTGTATCGCGGTGCTCCAATATCTGGCCCAAAACAGCGTCGAGCTGGCGCATTTATCTTTAGAACAAAAAGTAGCCCTCTTGAGTGCGGCGGGTCAAATTTCCCGTCCCGATAAGTATGAACTTCGCAAACGTCACCGCGACCGTGACCGTTTGAAGCGCCAGAAAATTGACGATCACGAGCGCCGGGCCCGCGCTGCGACGGGAATCCGCAGTGCCCGGGAAGCGGCGGTTTTTATCGCGCCGGGTAAAATCACGCAGGCGCAAGACAGCGAACCTTTTCAAGCGACACAATTGGTCAATCCCCGGGCGTGTTATATTTGTAAAACTTCTTTTACCCGTCTGCATTTTTTTTATGATTCCATGTGTCCGGTGTGCGCACAATTGAACTATACCAAGCGTTTTCAGACCGCTTCGCTCGAAGGACAGGTGGCGCTCATTACGGGTTCCCGTTTGAAGATCGGTTATCAGTCAGCGCTCATGATGCTTCGCGCGGGGGCCCAGGTCATTGCGACGACCCGCTTTCCCGTCGATTCGGCTTGGCGTTACTCTCGGGAAAAAGATTTCAACCAATGGAAGGATCGGCTGCATATTTATGGACTGGACTTGCGCCATACACCCAGTGTGGAACTTTTTTGCAATTATGTAGAAGAGAAATACGATCGCTTGGATTTGCTCATTAACAATGCCGCTCAAACTGTTCGACGTCCTCCGGGTTTTTACAGCCATTTGCTGGAGAATGAAAGGATGTCCTTTAATGACCTGCCGCTCAAAGTGCAAAATCTTTTGCGGCCTTTCGAAGAATGCAAAAGAAAAGTTGTCCCTTCTTTAAGTCTGGTGAAGGAACCCGCCCTTGCGGTTGACTCGTTTCAAAAACCTGGGCTGAGTTGGAATGGGCCTCTTATTGGAATTGGCTTGAGCGCATCGGCCCAGCTTTCCCAAATTCCTTACACCCATGATACCAATTTATCCGTCGAGAAAATTTTTCCGCAAGGGAAACTGGATGCTGATTTACAGCAGGTGGATTTGCGCGAAACCAACAGCTGGCGCCTGCGATTAGGTGATATTCCCACGGCGGAAATGATTGAATTGCAACTGGTCAATGCCATAGCCCCTTTTGTTCTCTGTAATAAATTGTCCCGGATGATGAAGCGCGACAACACAGGAAAGAAACATATTGTCAATGTTTCCGCTATGGAAGGGAAGTTTCACCGTTTTACCAAAACCGACCGCCACCCACATACCAATATGGCCAAGGCCGCATTGAATATGTTGACCCATACTTCGGCGAGTGATCTGGCTAATTATGGAATTTTTATGAATGCCGTCGACACGGGCTGGGTCACGGATGAAGACCCTCTGGCTTTGTCGCAGCGTAAACAAACGATGCATGATTTTCAACCGCCTTTGGATATTGTCGACGGGGCCGCGCGGGTCTGTGACCCCTTCTTTGACGGGATATTAAGAGGCCAACACTGGTGCGGAAAGTTTCTTAAAGACTATGCCCCCGTAGATTGGTAAAGGATGACACATACAAAAAAGTTTAAAGGTTTAGGTTTAAGTCCAGAGATTCTGGCCAATTTAGAATCGCTCAAATATTTAGAGATGACGCCGATCCAAGAACAAGGGTTGCCTTTTATTTTGGCCGGTCGGGATTTGATCGGGCAGGCGAACACGGGCAGCGGAAAGACGGCGGCGTTCGGTTTGGGTATTCTTGCTCAATTGGACATGGCCCTCAATGATCCGCAGGCGCTGGTGCTTTGTCCGACGAGAGAATTGGCCGATCAGGTGTGCGTCGAAATCCGTCGGCTGGCGCGCTTTACGAGTAATATTAAAGTTCTTTCTCTGGCGGGAGGGACTGAGGAGCGCCACAAAATCAAATCGCTCAAACAAGGCGCTCATATTGTCGTTGGGACACCCGGCCGCATTATCAAATTGATTGAGAAAGGGGCATTAAAACTGGATGGGTTAAAGGTTTTTGTGCTGGATGAGGCTGACCGGTTGCTGGAATTGGGATTTAGCAGCGAAATCAACGCCATTGTGGCTCATACACCGCAGAACCGTCAGACATTATTGTTTTCCGCAACGTTTCCCCACGGAATCAAGGCGTTGAGTTCGAGTTTGCAGGATGATCCGGCCCAGGTGAGTATCGATTCACAGCATGAAATCAATGACCTTAAGCAGTTGTTTTTTAAAGTGGACGGCGAAGATCATAAGCCTGATGCGCTCATGCTTTTGCTGGGACATTACCGGCCGGAATCCGCCATTATTTTTTGTAAAAGCCGGGTGGTATGCGCCAAGGTGGCCCAATTGTTACGTAAACAACAGGTCGAAGCTTTAGAAATTCATTCCGATCTTCAACAGCAGGATCGAACCTTGGTTTTGACAAAGTTTGCCAATAAAAGTTGTTGTGTCTTGGTGGCCACGGATTTGGCGGCCCGTGGGCTGGATATTAAAAATGTGGGCGCGGTGATTAATTACGATCTGCCGTCGGAACATGAGCTTTATATTCATCGCATCGGACGCACCGCACGGGCGGGATTGCAAGGATTGGCCTTGAGTTTGTTTATCGGTAAGCAACGCTATTACCTCGCGGGCATTGCGGATTATTTGAAAGTGGCATGTGAAATTGTGGAATTGAGCGTTTTGAAAAGAAATAAAGAGTTTGCCTTGAAACCTTCTATGGCGACCATTTATATCAGCGGCGGGCGAAAGGACAATATTCGTCCGGGCGACATTCTCGGCGCGCTGACCAAAGAAGCCGGTTTGGAAGCAAAAGATGTGGGGGCCATCCGCATTCTTGAGGTTAATACCTATGTGGCTGTTGCGGTCCAAAAGGTCCAACAGGCGGTAAGCCGCTTGCAGGCTGGGAAGATCAAGGGAAAGAAGTACCGCATCGGAAAGGCCTAGTTGAAATTATAAATTTTTTTTCGAGTTCCCGCCGGTTTATGTCTTCGCTTTCTCTGCTGATTTAATCTTCTCTTAATCTAGCCTCTGTTACTATTCTGCAAATATTAAAATGAAGGACACAGGTGGGGAGGGTCGTATGGGTATAATTGGCGTTATTATTTTAATTCTCGACATTATTGCTATCGTCGATGTTTTGAAAAGTTCGCTCGAAGGGACCCAAAAAGCTTTATGGGTCGTTTTGATCATTCTTCTGCCGGTTCTTGGCATGGGACTTTATTTCCTATTGATGAAACCTAAGGGATAATGTTCTGATGAATTCGCAAAAGGAGATGCTGCGCTTTCTGATAGCGGGAATTTTAGTCACGGCCACGGATTTCGGGATTTATTTTTTGTTGATTCATTGGCTCCCTTTTAGTGTGGCTAAAGGAACGTCTTTCACATGCGCTGGCATTCTAGGGTATGGGCTTAATAAATATTGGACCTTCAAGCAAAAGCAAGGCTCGGGTTCAGAAATGGGTCGCTATTGGATTGTGAACTTTGCGGCTTTGGGAATTAATATTTTTGTGAATCAAATGATGATCAATACCTGGCCGCAGCAGGTCGGCTTGGCGGTGGTCATGGCAACGATCGTTTCAAGCTTGGTCAGTTATTTTTGTTTTAAGTTCTGGGTCTTTAAGGTCATTCCTTCTCGGATGGCATAAGAAGAATTCATTAATTCAAAGGAGGCGTCATGAAACCAAATATTGGCATCACCGAAAAAAACCGACAAAAAGTAGCAAAAATCTTGGATATTTTGTTGGCCGATGAATTTGTTCTCTATACCAAAACATTGAACTACCATTGGAATTTGCGCGGGCCCAGTTTTTTAGAATTACATGAATTTTTGGAAAAGCAATACAAGGAAATGCAAGAAATCGTCGACTCTCTTGCCGAGAGGATTCGTCAATTGGGTGAAAATTCGTCCGGGACGTTAAAAGAGTTTTTGCAAAAGACCCGTCTTACGGAGAGTTTAGAAAAGCCGCCGGCTTTAAAAATGATTAAGATCCTTTTAGAGGATCACGAAACTCTCATCGGTGAGCTTCGTAAAGATATTAAAGACTGTGATGAGAAATACGAAGATCAGGGGACAACGGATTTCTTGACCGGCCTTATGGAAGACCATGAAAAAATGGCTTGGATGTTAAGATCCTATCTAGAATAAATTACAGTAAAAAAAAGCGTCTAGAAATGGCGCCCTCTTAACCCTCTTGTAACGGAAGTTGCAAGAGGGTTATTTTTCAAAATTAATCCTTAATTAACCGTCCCTTAATATTTCCTCTGCTAACTTGGGGGCGTTGATGGAGTTCATTTCGGTCTTTATTTAAAGGAGGACGATATTTTGAAATCCGTAGAGAGGCTTCTTAACCGTTAACCAAGGAGGATGCAGTGTTAAAGTGGTCACTCATATTTTTTGCGGTTTCCATTGTTGCAGCCATGCTGGGGTACACCAATATCGCTGGTTCGGCTTTAGGCATTGCCCAAGTTCTATTTTTTATTTTCATTATCACCGCCGTTTTATTACTTATGGGCGGATTATTTATTTTCAGCAAAAGAACATAACCATCAACCTACAAGGAGTTAAGCACATGAAAGTCAATCATCTTCCAGTTATTCTCGCAGCGGCGATTGCCGTTGTCATGACCAGCGCGGTGGTCCGCGCCAGTGATACCGATGATCGCACGGTCAATTCGATCAAAAGCTCGTATGTCTTCAAGACCTATCTTAAAGACGATAAAGTCGATGTTCATTCCGAAAACGGTGTGGTGACACTTAAAGGTACGGTTGCAGATGACAATGAACGCACCTTGGCTGAAAATACGGCCGCCAGTTTACCGGGAGTGACCCGCGTTGACAATCAGATAAAGACCACAGGAGAACGCCCGGCTGAAAATTCGGATGCCTGGGTCAGCATCAAGGTCAAGGCGGCTCTTTTAGTTCATCGTAATGTCAGTGCCACCGACACCAAGGTCTATGTCACAGATGGCATCGTTACGTTGGAAGGAACAGCGGCCAGCGAAGCTCAAAAAGAGCTGACGGCTGAATACACCAAGGATATCGAAGGTGTTAAAAGTATCGTGAATAACATCAATGTTGTCAAAGATGAAAAAATGGTCAATAAGAAAAATGAGAATATTGACGACGCCTCCATCACCGCTCAGGTCAAGGGAGCGTTAGGGGCCCATCGTTCTACCAGTGCCATCAAAACCCAAATTGAAACCCGGGATGGTGTCGTCACCGTTGAAGGAAAAGCCAACAATGAAGCTCAAAAAGCTTTAGTGAGTAAGCTTGTCAATGACATCAAGGGAGTGAAGGGTGTCGATAACAAGATGGACGTTATATAGTTGAGGAGTTAAGTGAGAAGCCCGTTTTGGTTTATGCCAAGACGGGTTTCTTTTGTGTAGACGGAAAAGAGAAGTGAATTAATTCAAACTTAATACTCTCTTAATGCATCATTTTGTAACATACCGCTATATATATAACTCGATGATATTAAATTTCTTAACAGTGCGAGGACAAGAATATGAAACAAGAATATAAATGGTTACAGATTAAAAAGTAAGGTTTATACGAAAGGAAGCGATATGGGACAGCTATTGATTATCATGATCAGTTTTATCGTTTATGGAGTGGGACGATTATTATCCCCTTGGACCCGACCCCAAGGATTCATCAAACAATAAAAGAACAAGGGAGGCTGTTATGGAAAATTCCAAGGAACGTAAAGGATACCAGCTCACAGAAAAAGGAAAGAATATTTATGAGCAAAAGAAAGGGGAAAGGAAAAATGATCCAGCCATTTCTGATCCGGTCTCCCGGTTCATTGATGAAGGCAATCCCAACACTCAGCTTCCTGTGGGTTTGTCGAGAATAGCCGCCGACGAAAATCGGGGTAAACCCGGGACCCAACCCTCGGAGGTTCCCGATATCGGGAAACCTGATCCGCAAACACCCGCCCCGCGTGCGGAGAACTGTCTGTCCCAAGCGCAAGAAGATTTTCTTCCGGTAGGAGAAGAAGAAAGCGCTCCGACCATTGAAGATGAAATTGGGGAAATTCCGCGAAGCTTTGCTTTTTCAAAATATGGTCCCCGCTATCCCTATGCCGATAAACAAATGTCGACGGATATTGAACGCGCTCTTCGGAAAGAAGGATCTTTAGCGGATGGGATAGAGAATATCCATGTCAGAACCACAAACGGTATTGTCACTCTGGAAGGATATGTTTCCAGCGACCAAGAAAAAATGACCGCAGGAGATAAAGCCGGCACCTTTGTGGGTTTCGGCAAGGTGAATAATAATATTTTAGTCCGTCATCCGTAATCATCATCGAATAACGAAGTCAGCCAACTTGGGGAGGAGAAATGCCCTTGCATAAAGGATCGTTTTGGAATTTTATCTTGACGCGATTAGCAAAATCCAAAGGGTTTATGGATCCGGTTTTGCTTTTTTCTCATTTGCAGCGTTTTGCTAAACCCGCTGAGGTCTGGGTGCCCACCGAACTTTTGCGCTCGGGTTCTATTTTGCAAGCCCGGGGATTGATCAACAGCCAGGCGATTCAGCATAATCTCGATTGGGTTTGGCCTTATTGGGTCAATCTTCAATTCGATCCCAAAGATAAATCCTTTATCCCGCGGGCTTTTAGTATCAGTCATATCAACATGACCAATCGGAATTGGACAGCCATTGGTTTGCCGGATTATCCGGAATATCCTTTGGTCGATCCCCGAGGCTTGGTTACTCCTTTTTGGGACAGCTGGTCAGTCGACGGCTGGATTATGGCCGTTGATAAGCCGTCCTTGTTTCCCTCACGGACAGCCAACGCCCATCAGGAAGCGGAATATGGCGGGACTTTTCAGATTGTGACGACGTCAAAATCTGAAGATATGACTCTGACCTCCTCAGCGGAAGTTGAAATGAGGAATGGTGTACCGACGTGCAAAGTGGTCTTTAAGGCCAAGGTTCCGCACAAAAGCTGGCTCATTGTTTGTCTGCGTCCTTATAACCCGGAAGGCGTGAGTTTTATTGAGCACATTCAGCGTCTTTCGGATTCGGAAGGATGGAGAATAAATCAAGAAAAGGACGTTCAGCTTTCCGAGAAGCCGTCCCGTTATATCTTTTCTAATTATCATCAGGGAGATATATCGCAACAAATCCTTTTATCGGTGGCGGGAGAGCCGCAAAATGATGAAACCCAGATCACATGTCCGGTGGGAATGGCGGCTGCCGCAGCCCTTTATGATGTCGAGCCGGATGTTAACAAAGAAGTTGTCGTATATATTCCCTTGTCTAAAAATCCGGTCAAAACGATCACCGGTTGGAACGAAAGTCTTGACGGCCATTGTCAACTGCGAATACCCGACAAGCTTTTTCAATTTTTGTATGAGGTCAACTTGCGGGCTTTGGTCTTGCATTCGCCGGGAGATATCTTTCCGGGCCCGTTCATTTATAAAAGATTTTGGTTTCGCGACGCCGCTTTTATTCTTCATACCATGATCAACGTCGGAATGTTGAAAAATGTAGAAAAGATCCTGGATTTATTTCCAGACCGCCAAATGCCCTCGGGATATTTTCGTTCTCAAGACGGGGAATGGGATTCCAACGGACAAGCGTTGTGGAGTATGGAGCGATATTGCACTTTGACGAATAAGCCGTGCAAACCGGAATGGTTTATTGCGTTAAGTCGCGGGGCCAAATGGATCCAGAAAAAAAGGGTCTTTCCCAAGCACAAAGCTCCGCATACCGGACTTTTACCGGCCGGTTTTAGCGCCGAACATTTTGGGCCCAATGATTTTTATTATTGGGATGATTTCTGGGGTGTTGCGGGATTAAAGTCAGCCGCGGTTTTATTGAGAAGTTTTGACCAAGATCTCGCTCAGAAACTTACGGCGGGAGCAGAGGATTTATTAAAGTCCATAGAAGAAAGTTTGGATTTAGTCAAGGTGCGCACCAATGATTTGGCTATCCCGGCATCGCCTTATCGGAGAATGGATACGGGCGCCATCGGTTCGATCGTTGGCAGTTATCCGTTACAAATTTGGCGGGGCGATGACCCGAGAATTTTAGCCACAGCCAAATATCTTTTAAAAAAGTGTTTCTTAAGCGGCGCTTTTTATCACGAAATCAGCCATTCGGGTTTGAATGCTTATTTGACATTACACGTGGCCCAAGTGCTTTTGCGTGCGGGAAATCCAGAATTTTTTAAAATTGTCAATGCGGTGGCCCAATTGGCCAGCCCGACGGGACAGTGGCCCGAAGCGATCCATCCCCAAACGTTGGGCGGGTGCATGGGCGACGGGCAACATATTTGGGCTTCCGCGGAATGGATTCAGATGATCCGCAATATGTTTGTCCGCGAGGAAGAAACGGAGAAGACCGTCATTTTATGTTCCGGGATTCCGCAAGGCTGGCTTGTTGAAGACAGCCCGATTTATTTTGGTCATACCTTGACCGTCTTCGGGAAAATCGCGGTCACGATCACCTGTGGCGAAAAGATAAAAATTTCTTGGGACGCTCAATGGTATGGAGATGCTCCAAGGATCGAAATTCATTTGCCCGGTTATTTGAAAAGGACGGCGGATGAAGATAAGAATTTTATTGAAATAAAGAAAGAAGAACGTCTAAAGGACGCGGAAGTTTTTAAAACAACGGCGGTGGCTTCTTTTAAAGCAGAGGGAAAACAATGAATATTATCATGATGACGAATACGTATAAACCTTTATTGGGCGGACTGGAAAGGTCGGTGGAAAACTTTACGAAGGAATACCGGAAAGCAGGACACGATGTCCGCATCGTCGCGCCGGAATATCCTGATATGAAGCCGGAGGAAGGAGTGATCCGTATACCTGCAATACAAAAGTTTAATGGGTCAGATTTTTCGGTCGAATTGCCCATCCCCGGAGCGTTGACCGAAGCGCTGGGCGATTTTAAACCGCATTTGATTCACACCCATCATCCTTTTCTCATCGGAGATACAGCGTTGCGCCTGGCTGCGAAATTTAATGTGCCGCTCGTTTTCACCCACCACACTTTATATGAAGAAAATGTTCATTATGTTCCCGGCAATGATGAGGCGTTAAAGAGATTTGTCATCGAGCTTTCCACGGGTTATGCCAATTTGGCTGATCAGGCTTTCGCACCTAGCGAAAGTGTGATGCGCTTGATGAAAGAACGCGGGGTAACTACACCCATCGAAGTTGTTCCCACGGGGATCGATTTGGAAAAATTTGCCTTAGGAGACGGTCACAGTTTTCGCAAGAAACAAAATATTCCCAAAGATGCTTTTGTCATTGGCCATGTGGGGCGATTGGCTCCGGAAAAGAACTTGGAATTTGTCAGCCGCGCGGTAGCGGAATTTATGAAAAAAGAACCGCGGGCTTATTATCTTGTCGGCGGTAAAGGTCCGTCGGAAGAAGCGATCAGGGAGATCATGACTCAGGAAGGGGTAGGCGATCGGCTGCGTATGGTTGGTGTCGTCAAAGGGCAAGACCTTGTGGACACCTATCATGCGATGGATGTTTTTGTTTTTGCTTCTCAAAGCGAAACGCAGGGCCTGGTCATAACCGAAGCCATGGCCGCGCAGGTCCCGGTCGTGGCTGTGGATGCTCCGGGTGTTCGGGAAGTTGTTTCCGACGGTATCAATGGGCGTTTATTGCCTCGTGAAATTACGGATGATTTTGTGAGCGCGTTGCAATGGCTGGCGGAACAATCCGACGAAGCGGTCGAAACAATCAAAAAAGCTTGTCTTAAAACCGCGCAGGAATTTTCGATGGAAAAATGCGCTCAGCGGGCTTTAAAAGTTTACGTCAATCTGGTTGTAGAAGGTTTTTTTCGGAAGAATGTGCAAGACAGTCCGTGGAGCCGGACGACACGGATGATCAAAACACAGTGGGATTTGGTCAGAAATTTAACTAACGCGGCGGGAGCAATGCTTTCTCCCGCATTAGGGACTCCGGCGAGCAACGATGTGAACACGCCACTGTCACCGCAATCGAACGTTAAGAAAAGAAGCGGGGCCACAGCCGTTTCCCGATCCCTGTGGAGATGGTTGGCCTTTAAATAAAAATAAGAAAGGAGAGGCTAATGAAATGTATTGAAAGAATTAGAAGTGAGCAGGGCCGAGTGGGTTGGGCCTTCCTATGGCTTATAGGTGTACCTTTACCAATTTTATTTTTTTTATTTGTCCTGCGGGGGTGTCACTAATACTTAAACCCATCAACCGTAACAAAACAAAGGAGAATCACATGCAAAATACCTACATGAAGGATAAGGAAAATGATTTACAGTCTTCTTTAAAAGAAGGTGAAGACCGTATCAAGAACGTCGTTTCTGATATTGATAAGAAAGTCAAGCAGGGCCAAGAACAAATCCAAAAAGTCATAGCCGACGTGGATAAAAAGCTTCATGAAAATCCATGGCCTATCGTTGGTGGCGTGGCTGTTGGTTGCGTTCTTCTCGGATTCATTTTAGGAATCAGCAGAAGAAATTAATTGGTCCTTCCCTGGAGCCCGGCAGCCTCGGGCTCCAGGGTCACAAGGATGATTTTTCTGAAAAGGAGGATTTAATGATTAATCGCGAAAATAAAAATTCCGCCATCAACCGGGCTCTCAACCGGCTGGAGGATGCCCATGAAATTAAAAAAGAAGAAAGCAAGGTAGCGAAAAGTGCGGCCGCGGTCCCTGAAAAAATTTTGAATTCTTTCGCCCTGCCCTTGATGCAGGTTGAAAATATTTTAAAAGCGTCGCAAAAAACTTTTCGTGTCGTGACGCAGGGATTAGAATCCAGATTTAAAAGGGATCCTTGGGCCCTATTAGGGAAAGTCGCCGTTGGCTGTTTCGTTTTGGGAATCATTATGGGATATCGTAGCCAGCCATCAAAACCAAAGGGGAAAAGATGAAAAAAATTCTTATGACAGGTTTATTGTTTCTGGCTTCAAACTGGTTTAAAAGATTTAGTCCGTATCCCCATGCCACAATGGAACTGACAAAGTTGAAAATCGCTATGGGATATCTGCAGACTATTAGAACTCTCCGGTTGCTTTCGATCAGTTTTTTAGGGGCGGGTATTTGCTTAGTCTTGCTTTTAAGCGGCATTATCTTATTTCATTTGGCTATCTTTTTTTATACACCCTGGAGTCTGGAAATTAAAATGGCCATTACCCTCGGATGTGCTGGTTTTTATATTCTGAGTGCAGCTGGTGTTTTCATTTATATTTTTTCAGAAGACAGATGGATGAAAATATTTAATGCTGATAAGATGATTGATGTATTATCCCCGGAGGGAGAAACCGCCGCCAATAATAACGAAGAAAGGACACAGTTCGCTAGAAACAATTGATATGATCGCTCATGTAAAAGTTTTCTTTCGCGAGATGGGTTTTTTGTTTAGTCGGAGTCAATGGGCCATACGCTTGCTTCGGCTTTCTAAGTTAACCAAGCCCGCCTTCCAGGCAGGGATTGTCATGATCCAGATCGATGGGCTGTCTATGAGCCAGCTGCAACGAGCCCTACAAAAAGGCCATATGCCTTTTTTAAATTCTTTGTTGCAAAAAGAGCGCTATGTCCTGCATACGCTTTATTCGGGTCTTCCCTCGAATACTCCTTCCGTCCAGGGTGAATTATTTTATGGTGTCAAAACCTGTGTCCCTGCTTTTAATTTTATGGACCGCAAAAGCGGTCAGTCCGTTAAAATGTTTGACACCCCTTATGCCGCATCTCTCGAGGAACAGCTAAAGACTCAAGGCGAAGGGCTTTTGGCGGGCGGCAGTTCTTATTCCAATATTTTTTCCGGCGGGGCAGACGAGGCCCATTTTTGTTTTGCGAAAATGGGATGGAGCGGTATTTTGCACGCGGTCAATCCCCTGGTTTTGCCCTTCTTGTTTCTGCTTTATATTGATATTTTTATCAGAACATTTGTCCTGCTACTCATTGAATTCTTTCTCGCGGTTGTGGAATGTATCCGCGGAACCCTTAAAGGGAAATTATTAATTAAAGAATTGGAATTTATTTATTTGCGGGTGCTTGTCTGCGTGCTCTTAAGGGAATTTATTGCCGCTGGCGTCTGTATTGATCTGATACGGGGTTTGCCGATCATCCATTTTAATTTATTGGGTTATGACGAACAAGCGCATTGTCGCGGTCCGTCGTCGCGCTTCGCGCATTGGTCTTTGCGAGGAATTGACAATGTCATTCAACGCACGCAAAAGATGATGGAACGTTCTCCCAACCGGGATTATGATTTGTGGATTTATAGCGACCACGGTCAGGAAAAGACAACACCCTATTTCCTCAAATATGGCAAGACTTTGGAAGCGGCGGTCAAGAAGGCTTTTCGGACACAAGCTGTCACCAGTCATATTACCGGCGAGCACGATATGGCCATGGCCACGAAGAAGGCCTACTTTGGCGAGAAAGACAGAGGGCCGGAAATTCCCCCTCTTCCTTCCGACGTCGTTGTCACCGCTATGGGCCCGGTAGGGCATGTTTATGTGAAGCGGCCGTTAAACGCGATTGAAAAGATTTTTTATGCTCGTATGCTCGTTTCCGAAGTGGGGATTCCCTTTGTTATGATGCGGGACGAAAAAAACAATGTCCAAGGTTTTACCAGCGCGGGGCAATTTTCTATTCCCCAAGATTTGGGGGGAGTTTTTGGACGGGATCATCCTTTTCTTGATTCTATGAAGGAAGATATCCTGCGCATTTGTGATCATGCCAATGCCGGAGATTTTATTCTTTTTGGCTGGTGCCAGGGTGCGCAAGCGATAAGTTTTCCGCTGGAATCCGGAGCGCATTCCGGCGGCGGGACAGAAGAGACCCGGGCTTTTGCGCTTTTACCTTTTGATGTTTACATTGAACCCACGGGAAAAAATTATATTCGTCCTGAAGATTTACGTAAAGCGGCGCAGAATTTTATGACCCAAGAAGTTTTTTTTCGTCCGACACCGACAGTTCCACGTCCGGCCTTGGACAAGAAATTACGCGTGATGAGTTACAATGTCCATGGCTGCCGCGGCATGGACGGAAAGATTTCCACCGATCGTATTGCCCGTATTATCCGTCGCTATAATCCGGACGTGATGGCTTTGCAGGAACTGGACGCCTACCGTAAAAGATCAGCGGGTGTCGCCCAGGCGGAAAAAATTGCCCGGCACCTGGGAATGTTTTTTCAGTTTCATTCCACATTTCACGGTCAGGATGAACAGTATGGGCGTGCGATCATCAGCCGTTATCCCATGGCCTTGATTAAACAGGCGCTTTTGCCGAATTTTTCTAATAAAAAAGTTTTTGAACCGCGCGGTGTCATCTGGGTCGTCATCGATTTTGAAGGAACCAAAATCAACGTCTTTAATACGCATTTGAGTTTATTGGGACCCGTCCAAGTCTTGCAATGCAAGAATATTTTGAGCGAAGAATGGGTTTCTCACCCGGAATGTAAAGGTCCGGTCATTCTCTGCGGCGATTTTAATATGACGCCCCGTTCTCTGGGATATAAAAAAATATGTACGCGCTTGCGCGACAGCGAGCCGAATATCGCCGGGAAAGAACTTTATCCGACCTGGTATGCCGGATATCCTTTTCGGCGCATCGATTATGCTTTTATATCGCCGGAATTTAAGTCCAAGCCGGTCATGATCGCCCGCACCGCTTTGGAAAAAGTGGGTTCGGACCATTTGCCTCTGGTTGTCGATTTAGAGTTAGGGAGTTAACGCGAGGAGTTCTATGAAGGCATCCGATGTGTTTGTCAAATGTTTGGAAAATGAGGGGGTCAAGTATGTTTTTGGCGTTCCCGGCGAGGAAGCGGAAGATATTTTATTTTCTCTGGAAAAGTCCTCGATCAAATTTATTCCCACCCGGCATGAACAAGGTGCGGCGTTCATGGCCGATGTGTGGGGCCGGGTGAGCGGTCAGGCCGGAGTCTGTTTATCGACTTTAGGCCCGGGGGCCACGAATCTTGTCACAGGTGTCGCCGATGCGAATTCGGATAAGAGTCCGGTGGTTGCGATTTCCGCACAAGCGGACATGCGCCGTCTTCATAAAGAAAGCCACCAATATATCAATCTCGTCGAATTGTTCCGTCCTATTACCAAGTGGAACACGGCTATTTTCGGGCCGGATGTCATTCCGGAGGTTGTCCGGAAGGCATTTAAAATTGCCGAAAGCGAAAAGCCTGGGGCGACCCACATTGAATTTTCTGAAGACATTGCCGTCATGCAAACAAAATCCCAGCCGCTTAAAGTCGTCCGTGTCCGTCGTCCGGATCCGGATAATCAAGCGCTCCGCGATGCGGTGACATTATTGAAGAAAGCGCAGTATCCGCTTATTATCGCCGGCAACGGAGCCGTGCGTAAATTGGCTTCGGAAGAACTCAGCGAAATAGTGCGCAAATATGAAATTCCGGTCGTGCATACGTTTATGGGGCAGGGGGCGGTCGCCGATACCAGTCCGCAATCGTTATTTACTATTGGTTTTAATTTCCGTGACATTGTTATGGATGCCGTGGACATGGCCGACCTTATTATCACCGTGGGTTACGATATTGCAGAATATTCTCCGGACGCCTGGAACAAAGGCAAGAAAAAGAATATCATCCATATCGATTTTACCCCCGCCGAGGTTTACAGCAACTACCAGCCGGCGGTAGAAATTGTGGCCGATGTCCCTGCGACCTTACGGGAACTTAATAATCTTTTAAGTCGCGAAAGTTTTCAATACGAACGTTCATGGTATAAGAACGTCCGGGCGCGTATTCACAAAGACATCATGAGTTATGAATTGAAACCGGGACAACCTTTTACCACTCCCGGGGTTCTGAATATTTTGCAATCCCTTTTGCATGGAGATGATCTTTTGATCAGCGACGTGGGAAGCCACAAGTTATGGATCGCCCGTAATTTCTCTGCGTGTTGTCCTAACGGCGTCATCATTTCCAATGGATTGGCGAGTATGGGAATCGCTTTGCCGGGGGCGGTGGCCGCGGCCCTGCATTCACCCCACCGCCGCATTGTCGCGGTCATGGGCGACGGGGGATTTATGATGAACTCTCAAGAATTGGAAACGGCCAAACGTTTGGGGCTTGGCTTTGTGGTCATTATTTTTAATGATAATGATTATGGACTGATCAGTTGGAAACAGCAAATGAGCCGGGGACGTTCGACGGGGACTGCACTTACCAATCCTGATTTTAAAAAATATGTCGAGAGTTTCGGTATTAAAGGGTATAAGCCCCGGAGTGTAAAGGAATTGCGGAACCAGTTGTCTAAATCTTTGTCAAGACGGGAACTGTGTGTTTTTGAAATTTCTATTACCACCAAGGTTAATGGGGAACTGATCCGAAAATTAAGAATTATGCACGAAAGAAAATCAAAGTGAAACATGCAGACCGTTGACCCGACAACAGGTAAAACCATTGCTTTCTACGAAGAAATCTCTCCGGCCGCTATGGAACGCGGTTTTAAAGAAGTCCAGGCGGCTTTTGAGAGTTGGCGGTTATTGTCCTTTGATAAGCGCGGGGAAAAAATGAAGGCGGCCGCCGCTGTCTTGCGAAAACACAAAAAACGTTATGCGGTCCTTATGGCGATGGAAATGGGGAAACCTGTGGCCCAGGGTGAAGCGGAAATTGAAAAATGCGCGGTGACATGCGAATTTTATGCGGATGAAGCCGAGAATTTTTTGGCCCCTCAGCCCATCCAAACCCAAGGCCAAAAAAGTTTTGTAACGTTTCAGCCGCTGGGCCTTATTCTCGCCGTTATGCCATGGAATTTTCCTTTTTGGCAGGTTTTACGGTGCGCCGCTCCGACCTTGATGGCTGGCAATGCCATGATTTTAAAGCATGCTTCCAATGTGTGCGGGTGCGCCATTGCGATCGAGGAAGTTTTTAAAGAAGCGGGGTTTCCGGAAGGTCTTTTTAAAACATTTTTGCTTCCCAGCACGGGGGTGAAAGATTTGCTGGGACATCCTTTGATCAAAGCCGTGACATTGACGGGCAGTACACCGGCCGGTCAGGCTATTGCGGCTCAGGCCGGGGCCTTGATCAAAAAAACTGTTTTGGAATTAGGGGGTAGCGATGCCTATATTGTTTTAGAAGATGCGGATATGGAAAAGGCCGTGGCCACATGTGTTGCGTCGCGGCTCATTAACGGAGGACAGAGTTGTATTTCTGCCAAGCGTTTTATTGTCGCCCAAGCGCGGGTCAAAGAATTCGAAGATCGTTTTGTGGAAGAAATGCAGTCCGCTATCATGGGTTCCCCCTTACTGCAGGAAACGACTTTAGGTCCTTTGGCGCGGCATGACTTGCGGGCCAGTTTGCATGAACAGGTCCAAAAAAGTATAGTGAAAGGCGCCCGTCTTTTGCTCGGCGGAGAAATTCCCGAGGGGCCGGGGGCGTTCTATCCGCCTACGGTTTTAACCGATGTTAAAAAAGGGATGCCGGCTTATGATGAGGAATTTTTTGGACCGGTGGCCAGTATTATTTCTAGCCCCGATGAAAGGCAGGCCATCGCCATAGCCAATGATACCGTTTTCGGTTTGGGTGCCGCGGTTTTTACACAAAATATAAAACGGGGCGAGGAGATCGCCACGTACGAATTGGAAGCAGGCTGTTGTTTTGTCAATGACATGGTCCGGTCCGATCCCAAACTGCCCTTCGGCGGTGTCAAACAAAGCGGTTACGGACGCGAATTGGCAAATTTTGGAATTCAGGAATTCGTTAACATCAAAACTGTTTTTATCCAATAGAAAGGAGAACGTTATGGCAAAATATGGAAAAAAATCCCAAGACATGGTGAAAAGCGCTGTGCACCGCTATAAAGAAGGCACCTTAAAAAGCAGCAGCGGGCAGAAGGTGACCAATCCTCGTCAGGCGGTGGCCATAGGACTTTCCGAAGCCCGGGCCAAGGGAGCCAAGGTTCCCAAAAAGAAGTCATAGGCCTAAGGAATATAACTCTCCCCTCGGTGAAGAATGGGCCGAGGGTTTTTTATTGTTTATCGGCGCGGTCTTTAAAAGCATCGCTCCAATTGTAAGCGGTTTCAAGTAAAAGCACGGTTTGAACGAAAGCGAGGTGGGAATATCCCTGCGGAAAGTTTCCGGTCAATCGCCGGGTGGCCATTTCTACGTCTTCGGAAAAAAGTCCGTGACGGTTCGCACAACTCATAATGTTCTCAAACATTTCGCGGGCTTTTTTTTCTTCTCCGATCAAATACATCGCATTGATCATCCAAAAGGTGCAGACGATAAAGGCGTTTTCGGGAACACCGAAGTCATCTTCGGCGGTATAGCGAAACAGCAAATTATTTTTCGCCAGATCTTTATAAGTTTGGCGTACCGTGCTGATCATTCGGGGATCATCGGGTTTAAGAAAACCGTAATGGAGCATCAATAAATTGGCCGCATCCATATTTTCTGTGCCATAGGCCATGGTAAAGGCTTGTTTTTTTTCACTCCATCCTCGGACCAGAATGTCCGCCTTGATTTTAGCGGCGAGAAGAAAACAGTTTTCAGAATACGCTGTTTTTCCGAGGAACTTGGCGATCTTGCCGGCGCGGTCCATGGCGACCCAATTCATCATTTTAGAGTGAACATAATGTTCGGGCGGCCCCCGCCGTTCCCAAATCCCGCTGTCCGGTTCTTGCCAGCTTTGGGTGACTTCGTTGACCAGTGTGCGTACGACCGTCCAAATTTCTTCATCAAGATAACCGGGTTCATGGGTGATTGTGAAAAAATAGGTATAAATAGTTTCGATCAGTGCGCCCGCGAGATCATTCTGTTTTTGCCGGTAAGCATCATTGCCGATCCGCACCGGTTGAGAATTTTCATAGCCGCTTAAATATTCGAGCGTTTTCTCCTCGAGATTGCGCTCGCCGTTGATGCCATACATAACGGCAATGTTGTCATTTTTCAAAAGCATACGGTTGAGAATAAAACCCAGAAAACGTTCCCCCAACCGCAAATGACCCAGCCGTGCGTAAAGGTCGATGATCATGGAGGCGTCGCGAACCCAGCAGAAGCGGTAATCCCAATTGCGGTTTTTGCCGATGATTTCCGGCAGAGAGGTCGTAGGCGCGGCAATGACCGCACCGGTGCGTTCATAGGTTAAAAGTTTGAGAGTGATCGTCGAGCGGACAACAATATCTTTATATCGCGCCGGCAATTTGGTGCGAAAAGACCACCCGAGCCAATAGCTTTTGGTTTTTTCATACTCAACGTAAATTTTGTAAAGATCAATCGGTTCGAGTTTCTCGTGATAGGACAAAAGCAGGTAAGAAGATTCTTTAAGCTCGAGGGGTTCAGCCGCGACGATTTTCTTAAAGTCGAGGTTGCTGTAAAGATAAAAACTAATGGAAGACTCCTTTGGGGAAGTGATTTTTAAGAAGTCCTCATGATAAATGAAAAGGACTTCGTTCGCCGCGTAGTGGGGACGGGGAAAAAACTCAATGATAACCTTGGGTGTTCCTGAGATGACATGAATGTCTCTCTGGATTTCTGAAGGGCAGTACATCCCTCCCAGGCTCGTCGTGAAACGGGGCATATAATCACTGACTTCAAATATTCCATCCTTGGTCTCGAATGTCGTTTTCAAAATCGCGGTATGATAAACATAGTTTTGGCTGGTACGAAGGATATCGACACCGGTTATTTTGAAATGTCCGCCTTTTTTTTCATCAAGAATACGTGCGAAAAGGGAAGGGGAATCGAAAAAAGGGAGGCACAGCCAATCGATGCTGCAATCGGCATTGACCAGGGCCGCGCTGGTACAATTACCGATTAAACCGTAATCATAATTTTTCATTTAAACGGGGGCCAGTTCCCGGAGTGATAATTTAAGAATTTCTTCCAGCATCCAAGTCACTTCGGTCGTGTCATTAACGTAATATTGCGCCAGGGAAGGTTCTCTTCCTACAATAACGGTCAAGCCATTATCTTTAAGTTGAGAAAAGGCGACTTCGTCGGTTTTGTCATCTCCGACGAAAATTGGAAAAATCTTTTTTTCTTCATTTTCCTGATATTTTTTTAAAAGCCACGAAATCGCATGGTTTTTTTCCCAGGGCGCATAAGGACGGACTTCAAGGACTTTTTTCCCGGTACAAATGCGGATTTTTTTATCGATCAGATAAGGGCGGCAGACTTCGAAAAATATTTTCATGAGTTGCGGCCAATCTTTATCATCGACCAATCGATAATGGACGCTGAGTGTCAGTTTTTTATCTTCGATAATAATATTTTTAATCAAAGAGAGGCGGCGCGCCAGTTCTCCTTTGATGGAATTCGTGGCTTGCCGCGCTTCGGGGGGAATAAAACTTTCAAAGTTGATAAAATCCCACGCCATTTCCAGCCCATGATTTCCGACGTAAATAATGTCTTTGACCCCAATTTTGGCCTTGAGGTCTTTGACTTCCCGTCCGCTGATAATGGCCACTTTGGTATTTTTGGCCTGGGCCAGGTTTTCTAGAATGACTTTGTTCCGAGGGGTAATTTCGGCTTGCTGTGGAGTGGCAGCCAGAGGCGCCAATGTTCCGTCAAAATCCAAAAAAAGAGCCACGGTTTTATTTTCCAGCAGATTGCGGCAGTTAAGCCAGTTTGAGCGCAGATAGGTTTGCATGGTTATAAACTCCTTTTTTTTTGAGCCGGAGAATTTACTCAAACGGATATTTATAAATATAATAAACAATATCAAATTAAGAGAAGGTTAAAATTAAGTTAATACGTTTTTGAGAAATTAATGGTCTCTTAATTTTCATTTTGTTATTTTGCAAATAGAATTAAATTAAAAGTGGGCTAACAGTACATATGAAGGAACTCAAAGGGACGGGGAAAGTCATGAAAAGTGTTATGATTGTTGATGATGAAAAACCTATCCGGGATATTTACCGTAAAACGCTCACGGCTTCTTGCCAGACTCATTTTGATATTCTGGAGGCGGGAAATGCCTGGGATGCCGCGGAAATCATGGTTACAAAAAAAGTTGACCTTATTTTGCTGGATATTAGCATGCAAGGACGAGGCGGCGAAAAACTTAACGACGTCATACGCAAGTACGATCCGAAAATTAAAATTATTGTCATTAGCGTCTACCCTATTGAGCAGCAGAAGGAAATGATCCCCAACGCTTACGATTATCATGATAAATCCCGAGGTTTTACGGAATTGCAGACCAAGATTGCCCGCGCTTTGGAAGACGAGAAAAGCCCCGCGCCGGTCAAAAAAAAGTGAGGGGTAAATTTATTCATTTTCCGGCCTAACGTTTATTTTGCTGATGTGGTCCCCTCGCATTTGAACTTCTACGACAATCGGTGAGCAGCACACTTCGCAATCCACCACAAATTTTTGTTGCTGGCCGCTGGTCAAATCCAATAGCAGAGTATTGATTTCTCCGCAGTAAGGGCACAAAAATTCTTCGTGTTGTTCAAGGGACATAAAAATATCTTATCATACCCCAAGAATTCCCCACGTTTTTTATCCAGTGGAAAAAAGTGAGGTCTTGGTGTAGAGTATACCCTTATGGCTTTAATCAGTCTCCAGGAAATCACTCTCGCCTTCGGCGGGCCCTTAGTTTTTGACAAGCTCAGTTTGCAGGTCGAGCCTGGCGAACGTATTGCTTTGCTGGGCCGCAATGGGACAGGCAAAACCACCTTGATGAAGGTCATGGCCGGTCAAATCGAGATCGACGGCGGAGAGATGTCTTTTCAAAAAGGGGTTAAGGTCACGCATTTACCCCAAGAAGTCCCGCATGACATCACCGGAACGGTTTTTGATGTTGTTTTTGCCGGTCTGGGGGAGCGCGCTAAGATTCTCAGCGAGTATCACCATATCACCCACCGCATGTACACCGATCATTCTGACGACATTATGCGGGAATTAGACCGGGTGCAGGTGGAGCTCGATAAAACCAACGGCTGGAACCTCAATGCCGAGGTGGAAAACGTTCTAACGCAAATGCACCTGGACGGCGAATCCGATTTTGCGACCTTGTCCGGCGGACAAAAACGCCGCGCCCTTTTAGCCAAGGCCCTGATCCTTAAACCTGACATTTTGTTGCTCGATGAACCCACCAATCATTTAGACATCGATACCATCAACTGGCTGGAAGGTTTTCTTAAAAATTATCCCGGCACATTGTTCTTTGTGACTCACGATCGTATGTTTATGTCGCATTTGTCGACGCGCATTCTTGAACTTGACCGCGGAAAACTTTTTAGCTGGGCCTGCGATTACCAGACATTTTTGTTGCGTAAACAAATGGCTTTGGAAAATGAAGCGGTCCAGCGCATGGAGTTTGATAAAAAGCTGGCGGAGGAAGAAGTATGGATCCGCAAAGGTGTCAAAGCCCGTCGGACGCGTAATGAAGGCCGCGTCAAAGCCCTGGAACGGATGCGTATAGAAAAACAGACTCAACGCCAACAGATCGGCAAAGTCCGCATTCAATCGCACGAAGCGGAAGCTTCAGGGCACTTGGTCATCAAGGCCTCCAATTTGGGTTTCAGTTATGGCGATAAAACCATCATCCGTGATTTCTCGACCCAGATCATGCGCGGGGACAAGATCGGCGTTATTGGCGCTAATGGTTCGGGTAAGACGACCCTGCTGCGTATTCTTTTGGGACAACTGGCCCCTAGCAAAGGAAAGGTCCGTTTGGGAACGAACTTGGAGATTGCTTATTATGATCAAATGCGCCAGCAATTGGATGAAGAAAAAACCGTCATCGAGAACATCACCAAAGGCGGCGATACAATCACGATCAATGGCAAGCCCCGGCACGTTATAGGATATTTGCAGGATTTCTTATTTACTCCGGACCGGGCCCGCACGCCGGTCAAGGTTTTATCCGGCGGAGAGCGGAATCGTATTTTTCTAGCCCGGCTTTTTACGACTCCGTCGAACTTTCTTGTCATGGACGAACCTACCAACGATCTCGATATTGAAACGCAGGAACTTTTGGAAGAGTTGCTCATGGAATATTCCGGCACGCTGATCTTAGTCAGCCATGACCGGTCTTTTTTAAATAATGTGGTGACATCGACGATTGTTCTGGAAGGTCAAGGAGAAATTTATGAATATGCCGGCGGTTACGACGATTGGTTAGCGCAAAGCCAGACCACGGAGAAAAAAACCGCACCCAAAGCTAAGGCTGACAAGATTGCAGAAGATTTGCAAAAGCCGATTATCACCCGCAAGTTGTCTTATAAAGAACAAAAAGAGCTGGAACTTTTGCCCCAGCAGATCCAAAAACTTGAAGGTGATCAGGAAAAGATTTATGCTCTTTTGGCAGACATCGCTTTTTATCAAAAAGATCCTAAAGACGTCGGCGAGGCCCAGGCCCGCGTCGAGGCCATCGGCGAAGAACTACTTAAGCTTTATCAGCGTTGGGAATATTTAGAATCGTCCCGTGAAATTGATCCTTCAGAAGTCAACGATGAAAACCCCGGATTATAAATTCATCCGCACGCAATTTTTGCCCATCCCAATTGATGACGCATGGAGATTTTTTTCTAATCCCCGCAATTTGCCGCGGCTCACCCCGGGCACCCTGGGGTTTCGTATCCTGAGTGACGCCCCGGAAAAGATTTCCACGGGTCTTGTCATCGAATACCAGGTCAAGCCTTTTCTAGGGTTGCCTCTTAAGTGGGTTTCAGAAATCAGGGATGTTAACGCTCCCTGTCAATTTGTTGATGAACAACGGCAAGGGCCATATACGTACTGGCACCATTTACATCAATTTAAAGAAGTTCTGGGGGGAATTGAAATGGTCGATACCATCACCTATCGGGTCCCCTTTCAGGATTGGATGCCGTGGATTAATACTCACATCATCGAGAAGGAATTGAACAAGATTTTTGAATTCCGTCGTGAGACCTTGATGATCCTTTTTGGTGAATAAGAAACTGTTTTTAAAATTCTTGCATTTGATGACAGGCCGTATTCCCAATGCTAGAATGTTGCCATGAGTTTTAAGAAATTTCTCAAAATCCTCGTTCAGAGCTTGTACGGCGTCGTTATTTTATATTTCTTTTTCTGCTGGATTATCATCCCTCTCGTTGTCCCCCGGTTGATCGGCCTCTATGTGGAAAAAAATCACAATTTCTACGCCAAGGTTGGAAGTGTATCCGTCAATCCTGTTTTATGGCGTTTTAATATTTTCGGTTTACACGTGCAGGATGGCGCGGGGCAAGAAATTTTAGGTTTTGAACGTCTGAGCGTCGACATCAGTTTTGTCAGTTTGTTAAAGAAAATATATCATATTCAAGGTATCCATTTAAAAGGCCTTTTTATTCATGCAGAAATGTTGAAAAACGGTCAGGTCGTTTTAATGGATTTGGTCCCCACGCCTTTTGCCCCTCAGCAGAAAAAAACAGGTGTTGCGCCTTTGGTTGTCATCGATGAAATTTTCATCGACGATGGCCGTATTGAATTTAATGACCATACCGTAAGCCCCGTCTTCAAGACGGCTTTGAGTGATATCCATATGAAGATTCAGAATTTTTCCACCACATCCGATGGGATGGCCATGGTGACCTTGCGGGCCATCCTTGATGATCGCGGTGATATTAAAGGCGAAGCGCATTTTAAGCCCTTTGCTAAGCCCTTTGACCTGGATTTTAATCTTACTTTGGAACACGGTTTGTTAAATCCCCTCAGTCCCTATATCGGGAAATATACGGGGCGCGGTTTGCGGGATGGAAAGATGGATTTTACTGCGACCTATCATATCAGCGCAGATAAATTGACGGCCGCCCATCGTATTGTGATCCAACGTTTTACTTTTGGCGATAAAGTCGAAAGCCAAGACGCTTTGAATTTGCCTTTTTCGCTGGCCGTCGCCTTGCTGGAAGATCAAAACGGTGTGATTAATATATCTTTGCCGGTTTCGGGAGATATGGCGGATCCGCAATTTAAGTATACGCATTTGATCTGGCAGACGACCCATAATTTCTTTGTCAAATTGGTAACAAAACCATTTTCTGTTTTAGGTTCATTTTTTGGACCACAGGCCACCACGGAAGAATTAAGCACGGTGAGATTTTTGCCGGGAAAGGCTGAGTTGTCGTCGTCGGAAGAAAAGAAATTGATGCTCTTGTCTCAAAGCTTGAAGGATCGGCCCTTGTTGCTTTTGGAAATCCCCGGCGCTTATAATTTGTCCGGTGACTGGAAAGCCATAAAAGCCGATAGCTTTTTAAAGGAATATACCAAGCTGAGAAAGGAAAGTACGCGCAGTGAATACGGAGTTTTACAAACGATTTTTCAGCGTCATTACGGAATTCGAAAACTCTGGAATCTTTCAAAGCAGTTTAAAATCAAGGGCGGATACGATTATGAAAAGCTTAATTATGAAATTCGTCGTCAATTGAGCGAAGAATCTTTCCCGGATAAGACAGCTTTAAATAAACTGGCTTCAGCGCGGGCGAGGGTTATTTTTGATGCCGTCCTCAAAGAGCAGCTTGATCCGCGTCGTGTGCGTATGGAAAAGACAAAGGAAGTTTCCTTAGACGCGGGATTTGTGACCGTTCCTTTGGCTTTAACGGTATTTGACCAACCTCATGCGGCGGTGCAGCTTGATCCGGAAAATACGGTCGATCAAGCCACCGTACGGGAGGAAAAGATTTGAAAAAAGAATTGAAACGCTGTGGCTGGCCGGTGGCCGACGATGAGTTGTATCTTAAATATCACGACGAGGAATGGGGTGTTCCCGTCTATGATGATCGAAAGATTTTTGAATTTCTTGTTTTGGAATCTTTTCAGGCTGGCTTGTCGTGGCGAACAGTATTGTACAAACGGGAAAATTTTCGCCAGGCCTTTGCTCAATTTGACTATAAAAAAGTTGCGCGCTTTACGGAAAAAGACCACGCCCGGCTGATGCAGAACGCAGGAATCATCCGCAATCGCGCCAAGATTTCCGCCGCGATTGCTAACGCGCAATGTTTTTTGAAAGTGCAAAAGGAATTTGGAACATTTTCAAAATATATGTGGTCGTGGGTCGGCGGCCGACCGCTGCTGCACAAATTTAGAACCATGAAAGATTATGTCGCGGTAACGCCAGAGGCCATAGCGTGGGCGAAGGACCTCAAAGAACGGGGCTTTAAATTTCTCGGGCCCACGGTTATTTATGCGCACATGCAGGCCGTTGGCATGGTCAATGACCACACGGTGGAATGTTTTCGATATAAAAAAGTTTAGGCATCGGGAGAAACAGGTTCGTTGAGAATGATTTGCAGGTCTTTTAAATCTTTTTGATTGGCCAGCACTAAAAAAACATCCCCGCCGAGGATTTCGGTCAATCCGTTAGGAATAAAGAATTTGTCGTCGCGGGAAATGAGGACCACGAGACAGCCTTGCGGGATTTTGGTTTCAAAAATTCTTTTGCCGACCGCCGTCGAATTATAGGGAACGATGACATCCTCAAGGTTGGCATCAATTTCTCCGGAATGTTCGAATTCAATGGGATAGATTTTCTTGTTTTTTAAAGGGGCCGCGACTTTAAGAAGTTTTGCCACCATCGACAAAGTCGTCCCTTGAAAAAGGACCGAGGTCAGAACAATAAAAAAAACGATATTAAAAATAATGTCCGCTTTTTGCGTTCCGGCCAAGAGCGGGAAGGTGGCCAGAATGATGGGGACGGCGCCGCGCAGGCCCACCCAAGAGACCATGGTCTTGTCGCGGAAATTCATTTTGCTGAAAGCCAAACAGAGAAAAACACTCAGCGGCCGGGCCACGAATATAAGAAAAAGAGAAATCATCAATCCGACTCCGATGACCGGGACGATTTTAGACGGGAAAACTAAAAGACCCAAGGCCAGAAACATGATGATCTGCATCAGCCACGCGAACCCTTCAAAAAAATTTTTCAGCGTTTTTTTATGCACGAGGTTGGGCTGACCGACAAGAATGCCTAAAAGATAGACCGCCAGAAATCCATTCCCTTGGCAGGCGCTGGCCACGGAATAGGTGAGAAAAACTAAAGCCAGCATGAGGACGGGATAAAGTCCTTCATAGTCCAATTTCAGCCGGTTGATCATAAGAAGAGTCAGTTTGCTGAAGACATAGGCCGTAATGGTGCCGATTCCCATGTCGGTCACAAAAACCGGTACGAGACTTAAGGGGGAGAGAGCGGGATTTTTAAGTAAACTGATAATCCCGACAGTTAAAAAAACAGCCATGGGATCATTGCTGCCGGATTCAAATTCGAGCAGGGGCTGTAAAGGATTGCGCAATTTCACTTTGCTGGATCGGAGAATATTAAAAACCGCCGCGGCATCCGTCGAAGAAACGATCGCCCCTAATAAAAAACCTTCCATCATCGAGAATCCCAGCAGATAGGTTGCAAACCAGCCGACACTTAACGCCGTAATGAGAACCCCGACGGTTGAAAGAATCAGCCCCGGACCTAAAATGGGACGGACATCATTCCATTGCGTATCAAATCCTCCCGAAAAAAGGATAAAGACCAAGGCGATCGTGCCTAAGGATTTGGCCATCCCAAGATCATTAAAATAAATTCCACCGATGGCTTCTGAACCGGCCAGCATGCCTATCGTGATAAAGAAAAGAAGGACAGGCACCCCCAGGCGGTCGGAGACTTTGCTGGCGACGACACTTAGAAACAAAAGGAGCGACGCAATCAATAAGGTGGTTTCAATGGGAAGTGGCATA